>NZ_JBSGVZ010000030.1:0-40344 GCF_053608705.1 Peribacillus sp. NPDC055009
ATTTAAGACAACATTATATATTTTGATAGATATAGGAATTAAATAGTTAGTCATGAAATAGAAAGACATATAACAATAAAAGATAAAAGGTGAAGAGACAAATGATGAATAAACTAAACCATTAAAAAAACACGCAGACTGCATCTGATGAAATGGGGGAAACGGTTTATGTTCTCCAAACATGTACGGAAGAAGAAGACCCAGAGAGTTTTTACTACTTTAAACAATTTGAAAAAAAAGAAGGCGAGATTTTGGAAGTGATCGAACAGCCACGTCTCCAATATCGGGTAAAATTTGGCCAAGCGGAAGCAGTCTTGTATCATGAGGAATTGACGAATGGGAAACAACGGGATGTTCCCATAACAGGAACGGATAATCAAGAAGGATGGGAGGGGGATAAAGTGGAATGGTATACACAAAAAGAAGTAGCTGATTTATTAGGCGTATCCAAGGCAACTGTCTACCATTATGGAAAGAACAGGGGGCCTTTGAACTGTTATTTGCTATTATTTAAAATTTTATTGCAACCCAAATAACAGGATATTATTTCTTTTTCCTGTTATTTGGGTTGATTTATAGAAGTTTAAAATATTTTATTACTTTGCAATCATCTTTGAGTTCTTTATCAAAAGTTATTTCATATCTATAATAACTGGTTCATCATAGTTTTCAACTAGTGAATCTTGAATAAAAAGCTTATGAGCAACTTTACCTACCGTATTTGTTGCCCATGCATCAATTGTGCCGCCAATTATTCCTCCCGCTAAAGGAACCATCTTACCTAAATTAATAACTCCTTTTTCACCAAACTTAGTTAATAGACGAAATCCTACAGCCTGATTGATTTTTTTTATCACTTCAAAAGGTACCTTTTTAATACCTGATACTGCGAGCTTCTTTCCTATTTGAATACCTGAATTTTTAAGGATATCTTTCGCTCCATTACCGGCTAAACAAGCATAAACAAAAGATTTTACCTGATCATCTTTAAGGTCATATCCTCCCATATGGGCAATAGCAGCTATCATTCTCATTTGAACCAATATCACGCTGGTAATATTAGCTGGAATAGCAACAGGTAAAGTTATAATTCCTCCTAGTCCTGATAGGAAACCACTAGTCGCACTTTTAGAATTTTGCCAAAGAATTAGACTTTTAACTTTTTCGTCTAGCGTACCATTCTTCTGTAAGTAACTGTCTGCTAACTCTATGGCCGTATCCATTCCAGGAACACCTCCATTAATAGCCTTATCATATGACCAATCTAAAACCTTCATTATTGTTTCCTGTGTTAAGGATTTTCCCTTAGACATTATCTCCTCACCCTACCTTTTTTGTTATGGTACTATTATACTGCATCCGCTCAATATATGGTAAATAATTGAATGAGAAATGAATAATTTAAACCACACAAGAAATAATTTAAGTAAAATATCCTACAAAGTACTATTATGAAATTTATATTCAATTTTTATACTATTTTGGATAAGAACGGTAATTACAAATGAAAAAAAAGCTACAAGTTTTTATTTCTTCTACTTTTACTGATATGGTTAAAGAAAGACAAGCAGCTGTTGAAGCAATATTATCAACCTATAAATCCTGCAACATACTTTCAATTTGGTAAACGCCCAGGAGGGAAGAGTTTTACTGGTTAGTAATCTTATTTACCTTCGCCTTATGTAATGCCGACGGTGACCTCTTAGCATATAGTATCAACATGGGTTACTGAAAGTCAGCACTATGTTTGTCTTAATTCTTTAAAATAAGTAGAGTACTTGCCTTTTCGGTTTGGGACGCCTACATCTTGATCCTCGATTCGACGCGTCTCTTGATGACTTCCTAACATGCTCTCGCAAAGAGGGGAGCCTTAGGCTGGATATGATGGGAACAGGTCGATGAAAGATGCCTTAACCAAAAGTGTACAACCGATCCGTGGTTAGCAGAAGTTAGAAGAAATGAAATTGGTGTTGATGCGCCATTGTTCGGAACTGGATTACATCCTTTTTGTCGTAGACTGTGAACTGACCTGCGTGTCGGGGACCTCCTCAAGCTGACTACACAACAGAGCCTGGTTCTCATAGGAAACGAGTCAAGATTTTCAGAGTTACTTACTATAGATTTCGATATCATAACATTCAAACATATAGCCAGAGCCTCAATACTTTAGAGGGTTAGAGTTTGGATGACATTAGGCAGAGTTTTGAAGGGCTTATGAAAAATGATGCTTTACTAACTATTGATGAATCATAGTGATGATGGAGAAATACTAGAGCCTTTTGTCTCTGATTCTTCCAAAACGAAAACATTCCATAAATCATTAATGTTATGAAAGATGAAAAAATAGAATAGGATGATGGAGTCCATATGTTGATGATATGGTAAAGGCGTGAAATAACATCAACCCTCCTCTATTGTTCTCATACATAATGATGCTATGGGGGGATATTTCCACATTTTTATGTCCCTTTTATTAGGATATTCGTTATAGTTGGTTTACTCACACACCATGGAAATCTACACTTCTTGCAAAGTAATAAAAAGCACGCTAGATAGGTGTAAATCACCATCATATTTCCCCCTATAAACCTCCACCTACAGAAGGAAGCTGTAGGAATAAAATATTTATCAATTAAAAAGTAAGAACCATTTTAACTTCGTTTAGACATATAATATAATTATCGTAAGGGAATATTTTCCACTTCAAAGTGATATCGTTGAGGGCTTAAGAGTAGAAATTTTATGAGTGTTTTAACGATGATTGAGAAAAGAGTAGAAAAAAGGAAGCAGAATTTAGAGATAATAGTTTTCCAAACAAATTTGATATTGAATAAATGATAAAATAAGGATTATGGATGTTAGGAGTTGATATAGTGGATGAACTCTCCATTTGAAGCACAACATAATAAAGCTAAAGAGAAAGACAAAAATTTATTTGTGCGAGTAAGAGAAATTAAAATCTTGAAAGATGCAGCTGTAATTGTAGTTTTATTAACTGCTTTATCTTATTTTATTACTTATAGTTTTAGAAGTGGATATTGGAGCTATTATCAATTAGAAGATATTGCACCAATTGATATAGGACCTTCAGATATTTCTATGGCTATCTCCAATGTAGCTATGGCTATTGTATTTGGTTTGATTGTCTATGTTGTTATTACAATCGTATTATGGATGTCAAAAGTTATTATTAGTGATCTAATTAATCCAATTGCTATCACGATTGCTGCAGCTACGACAATTAGTATGATTTATACTGGAAGTATAGAATTATACATTATTTTTGAATTTTGTATAATTGTTGCAGTTTTTGTTGGACTTAAAAAGTTTACTGAATCTAAATCGTTTAAAAATATACCTTTGTTACCAAGAGTATATAATTATTTACTAAGTGAAGTAAAACAATTATTTTCGATTTGGAGTGCGTTCATTCCGTTAAAATGGATAATTATACCAATTATTTTATTTTTAATATATGCAACATATGAAACATGTTATTATCTAGGAAGCAGAATTGCAGAAGATAAGGAAAGCTACTTAATAATAAATCATGATAGTACAGTTTACGTAGTTATAGGGGAGAAAAAAGACAATTTAATTATTGCACCTGTGAATTTAAATAAAAGAATCATAGAACCTAAATACTCTATTATTGAGTCGAAGTCTAATATAACAAGTCCTCTTGTATTAGAAAGAACCGTAATAAAAGGTGGATTTAAAGTGAAAAATGACAAATAGTTTTTTTGTAATTTACTCAATCGTAAAAGTATACCTTAACGGCACGTATAAACGCAGGTAAAAAAATTAGGAATCATTTTGTTACAAAAGGAAGGAGATTAACTAATTGGAAGGTTTAATAAAATTATGGTGAATTTGGTATATTAATTTGTAGAACTATTAACGATGAAGAAAAAAATATTGCAAGATGTAATTAATAGTGGAAAGGGTTGGATATTAACAATTTGTGATCGTGATATAATAGCCTTATTAAAGCTTAGGGATGAAGAAAAATATGAAGGCATAAGTGATTATATGAGGGACTTGTTTAATATAGTCATATTATAAAAAATAGAAAAGAATTATTTTGTTGGACTCGGTCTAATATTTATACAGTAATACGGAAAATAATTTCTTTCTAGCAGCGGATCAAAGTTAGATTTAATACTTTTCAAAGGAAAACGGGTTATTAAAGCTCTTAATAAATTATCGATTTTATTAGTTAAAAAGAACATAATAACTGTATTTTGATCTGTGATAGGAGAGAAAGTGAGACAGCAGAATTTTAGTCCCCTTTGCTACCTCGTTAATTAAGTTATTTCCTATTCTTTTTTCTACCAGCTTGGGATTGTAGCGTAGGCCAAGTTTTGAAGTATCTTCTTTAGCATGATAAATATTTAAATTAATGTTTTTTGCTTCTGCTACACGTTCAATTTCCTTAATATTAAAGTTTTCTTCTTCATTTCTACTCTCAAATGGTGACCTTACATATAAAAAGCCTGTTTCAAACTTTTTGGATTTCTCAAGACCCAATTCAGTTGTTTTACCATTCCCTTTAAGATCATTTCCACAAGCTGAAACAACCAACACAGCTATTTAAATTATTCTACAAACATAAAAGATTCTAAGCGCGGCGAAGCCGTTATGTCTTAATCTTTTATTAGTTATATTGTTAGGTCCTTAATACTGGTCCATTAAATACAGGCGAAAAACAGGGGTTTTTTGTATGTAATTTCTTCCACAACGATGAAACCATTGGTACGATTGGATTTGTCGCTAGGAAACTCATCAAAAAAATTTCGAAAAAATCTGTAGGGATTTTCGGATATTAGGAATCAAATTCATTAATCATACCGTCTTGTGATTCACTTATTGTGATTAATAAAAGTTGCGAACCCATGATATGACTCGTTTTTTCAAGTATATTAAACACATAGGAGACTATTATATGAATTTTGTATGTACACCTGAGCAACGTAAAATGGAAATAGCAGATTTGCTAAAAAGTTAAATGTACCTTTTGAATTTATAGGAAATACTAAAATTAAGATTTTTGGAAAAAGTGATATTTTTGGAGAATTTCTAGTTACGGGACATGTCAACGTATATAAGTACAGTCGGGATCTCAAGAGAAATGTCCGTAGCCATAAGCTTAACTATGAAGGCTATAGAGTCATACATGAGAGCTCATGCAATATGAGATACAAAATTGACTTTGGTCCTGTTTTCGTACAATGTATAATAACTATGACATTTGGTTATTTTTGGACTCTTCTTGGGGAACGTCCGGAAGCATTTGTTTATGGCAATATTATTTATGAGGCGGTCTCAGTAATTTCTTTCATTTTGACTAATCTAGCCATCGGTATAGCTGGTGCTATCGTGTTTTATTTCATATCACAGTTTCTTGAAAAAAATAAGAACTTTGAAAAAACGTTATGCGATGAAGTCTTTCAATTACGGGTAAAGGATAAAGAGTATACGCAAGGAGAGTTAGTAGAGCACGTTTTTTTCGATTTCCTTGATGAAGTGCGCAAAAACTACAGTGTTGTTGGTTCAATTTATACTCGGCTTAATGTCCAAAAGCAACAACTGCCGCTCGTCAATGACCAGCCATTATTGCCTGCTAAAAGTAAAACGACAGTCATTACAAAAGTTTTTAGGGATGACGTATTTAGAGCAGAAGTACTATTTAAAAGACCTGTCCAATTTTGTGCCTAAACACGAGCTTACGGTAGAAAAATTGATTGAAATAGTCTACCGGGAGGTAAAAAGCCTTCCCTTTTTTAATTAAAGAAATTTCATTCGAAAATTAAAGTTTTATAGATTTTAATAGAAATTAATAATAAAACATCTTAGAAACCGTTAACAAATGATGGGCTGGAAGTTCATATGAAACATATAGAAATTAACTATTAAATTATTTTATAGGGGGGTTTTTTTATGAGGTTTCAAATTTTCTGGAGGAAACTGTTGTCAGTTTTGATTGTGGTTTCATTTTTGCTGGAATTTTTTCCTGGTGTTCCGGTTGTAAAAGCTGCCACGGACTGGACAGGGTATACAGCAATTTCCAGTAAAGCTGATCTGTATAACATTAGAAACAATCTTACCGGAAACTATTATCTGACAGACGACATTGTATTTTCTGAAGAAGATTTTGCTGAAGGCGGTGCCTTCTACAACGATGGGGCGGGATGGATCCCAATTGGAAGCAGTAGCTCTGATGCTTTTGCCGGCACTTTTGACGGCAAAGGACATGTCATAACAGGTTTGGTTAGTAATACCTCATCTTCAAAAAATGATATATACGCAGGAATGTTTGGATATAACAGAGGAACGATTGAAAACCTTGGTATAACCAATAGCAGCATTCAGGCTTACTCGCCGTCACAAGCCTTTGTAGGTGGGATTGCAGGAATAAACGAGGGGACTATAAGAAATAGCTACAATAAAGCTGAAGTTACCGCAATATCCCCTAAAACTCCTCTTGCAGGAGGAATTGCAGGACAGAATTACTCTGGTACGATTTCCAATGTTTATAACGCCGGTAATGTGAACACATCTTCTACATCATCATCTAGTAGTAATCCTTATGCTTTTATAGGCGGGATTGCGGGTGATAATTATGCCGGGACTGTAAGCAGCTCCTATAACATGGGGAATGTGAATGCCGTATCGAAATCAACTAATTATAACAACACTTTTGTTTATTCAGGTGGAATTATAGGGGTTAATGTGGGAGCAGGAGCTGTAATCCGCGACTGCTTTAATATAGGAAGTGTCAACGTCACTACATCCTTTTTAGCTTATATAGGCGGGATATCGGGCGGAAGTAATGGAGGCGCAATAGCGAATACCTATAATGCAGGCAGTATAAACAGTAACTCAGGATATGGTTCTATGGGTGAAATTGTTGGAGATAATGGTTCTGACTCCATTAGCAATAGCTATTTTTTAAATAGAGGTATACCGGGTTCTGGGAGCGGTGTCGACAATACCACTCCTCTCTCAGCAGAACAGATGAAGTACCAGGCTTTCTTTCAGGGATTTGATTTCACAAATACATGGCAGATGTCTAATAATTTGCCATATTTAAAAGCTATTCAGTCCGTTGAGTTGACATCTCTGTCTTTTGACACTAATGAAATTCAATTAGCAACTGGAGCTACCTACTCAATAAAGATGGATTTTACTCCAGCCACACCAAATTTTTTCAAAATTAAGTACACCTCACTAGATGAGAATATTGCAACAGTCAACCAAAACGGGGTGATCTCTGCTTCTGGAGTGGGCACCACTAACATTATTGCAAAGGATATCGTAACAAATAAAGTCGACAACCTTACGGTAAAAGTCGTGCAGGGTGTAACAGGCATATCCATAAATGGAAGCCCATCTATGTTAAAAATTGGTAATACAATGCAGCTTTCTGCAACCGTTATGCCGGCTGATGCCGCAAACAAGAATGTAACATGGTCATCCTCGGACAGCAGTGTTGTGTCTGTTGACCAAAATGGTATCGTCAAAGCCAAGTCGCCAGGCACTGTGACGATCTATGCAGCATCGACCGATGGGACAAATAAAAAAGCTTCCTTTAACATTACCGTCATGCAGAACGTTCAATCGATATCGCTGAATATAGACTCGCTAAAGCTGAAAGTTGGCGAATCGCAAGCTTTGTCAGCGACCGTTTTGCCAGCCGATGCAACCAATAGTAAAGTAATCTGGTCTTCGAGCGAACCTTCTGTCGCAACAGTTGATGCAAACGGAATGATCACTGCAAAGTCCAGTGGAACGTCGGTCATCACTGCCAAAACTGAAGATGGCGGATTTGAGGATGTTTCTACCGTCACTGTCTATCAACCGGTTACAGGTGTGTCGTTTGCAAATCCAATTTTAAATATTGGACTCGGTGGCCAGGTGAAGTTAGTTCCAACTATTTCACCTGCCAATGCCAACAATCAGAATGTTACATGGGAGTCGAGCGATCCTTCCGTTTCAATCAGCAGCGATGGAGTCATTAAAGGTGAATCTGAGGGCCAATCCGTAATCACAGTGACAACACAAGACGGGAATAAAACTGCCATAAGTGTCGTCAATGTGGGGAAAGCGGTAACCGATATTACCTTAAACAAAACAGACATGACGCTTATTGAAGGACAAGTAGAAACGCTCAATGTCACCGGTATTTTACCGACAGATGGAATAAATAAAGATGTTTTATGGAAATCATCTGATCCTTCTGTTGCCATAGTGGATGAACAAGGAAATGTGACTGCTGTAAAACCTGGAAACGCAACGATCTCAGCCGAAGCTGCTGACGGTTCCGGAGTAACAGCAAATTGCGATGTGACCGTAAATGCCAAATCGCTTACCAAAATTGAAGTCACAACACTGCCTAAAAAATTGATATACAACCAAATGTCAACCTTTGATAGCACAGGCATGGCCTTGAAATTAACGTACGACAACGGTACAACATCCACAGTTACCTCTGGTTGGCAAGCGAGTTATGACTTTTCTGTTTTGGGTACTAGAAAGGTTGCCATTCAATATGGCGGGAAAACAACTGAAATTAGTGTCACAGTCAATCCATTTACAGTGACTTTCAATAGTAATGGCGGTTCTGCAGTTGCAAATAAAACTGCCAGCTACAATACCATCATCGCAGCACCAACTCCACCGACCAGAACAGGCTACACATTCGGCGGTTGGTACAAGGATGCTGCATATACCAATAGTTGGAACTTTGCTGCAAATAAAGTGATGAATCATACAACCCTCTATGCTAAATGGGTTGCAAACCCGGCAATTCCAGGTACCGTCAAGGCGGCTTCTTCATCCTATAATAGTGTGAAAGTCAGCTGGGGACCTGTAGCTGGTGTGTCTGGATATGAAATATACCGGGCAACATCAAGCACGGGAAAATATACTTTATTAACTGCTACAACAGCAACCAGTTACATCAACACAGGGCTGATCACAAATAGTACGTATTATTATAAAATAAGAGCCTATAAATTGTCTGGAACGACAAAAGCGTACAGTGGCTGGTCAACAGTAGTCAGTGCGAAACCGAAACCAGCAATACCTGCGTCAGTAAAGGCAGCATCTTCTTCATATAATAGTATAAAAACGAGTTGGGCAGCAGTAAGCGGGGCAACTGGATATGAAGTGTATCGGGCAACAACACTCACAGGCCAGTATAGTTATGCTGGCAGGACAACAGCAACCAGCTTCACAAATACAGGCTTGGTCACCAACTATCCGTATTACTTCAAAGTCAGGGCATACCGCCTGGTTGGAACAACAAAGGTTTACAGCAGTTTTTCTGCTCCAGTTTCTGCGAAGGCCATCCCTTCTGTCCCAATCAATTTCAAGGCGGCGAGATACTCCTCCTCCAGCATTAAAGTATCATGGGGCAGTGTTTCAGGTGCAACGGGATATGAAGTGTATAGGGCAACGTCAAAGACGGGAAACTACAGCCCTATTAAAACTACGAGCTCTGTGAATTTTATTAATACCGGCTTAACAAAGAAGAAGACGTACTATTATAAAGTCAGGGCTTATCGTACCGTTGGAAAAACAAAAGTATACAGCAGTTGGTCAACAATAGTCAGTGCTTACCCTTACTAATTTAAAACTTGAGAAGCGTACATCCAAAATGTAAAGGGTTCCGTTTTACAAGTGCTTTTTTAAAGAATAATATCTAATTTGACATGGTAACTGACGATTGAATTGGCATAAAAACTGAAAAGAAACTTGTGGGCTTTTGACTATCTAAATTATTAGTAAAAAGATCTACCAAGAAGAGGTGCTTAAGAAAACAGTGCATGGCTTGGAGCTAATCGGTTTTGTATAATTTGGCATCCTGTTGCTATAAAGTTTAGGAGGACAAAATTTTGTCCTCCTATTTGTCCTAGTCTAAATTTAAAAACATGTCTTTCATTAATTTTTATTAATTCGCCAATCCTGATTTACTAGGATTCATTAATATGTATTTAATATTATTTTTAAAAAAGAGGAATGGGCGGCATGATTTAATTAACCTAATGTTCAGGAGGGTATATGACTTGCCTTAAATAACATATAAATAATGCAAAAATCGAGGATGTTTCCAAAAGATTGAATAACTTTTGTGAATCATCCTTTTTCACTATTCCATTAAAGGGCCATTTTATGGAATAACACTTATTGAGCTAACTGGGGGTTGAAGAAAGAATGTTATAATAAATTTTATTATTTTACTGTTTTGAATTGGAGGCACTTAACTTGGAAATTAGAAAAGCAAGTAAAGAAGATATAAAGGGCGTATCAAGAGTTTATGTTGATAGTTGGAGGACTACTTCTAGTACCTGACGATTATCTGGACGAATTATCGTATGAAGATGGAAAAAAGATGGATTGATTTTTTTTATAACGAAAATGAACCTTTTATTTATGTTGCAATTAATGATACAGGGAAAATTATAGGTTTTGCATCAGGGCTATCGCCAGCGGATTCCGAAAAAACCACGCTAAGCATTCTCAAAACTCAATGTTACTAATTCCAGTTGAGATTTTGATTTAGAGATGAATTTTGAGGCAGGTTTAAAGCTATTTAAGGTGAATTTTGTATGTCTCAAATACCTTACTTTTTGGGACATGTTTTCAAAAACAGACATAATTAAATGTTAATAAGGAAATGGTACGAAAAGGTCATGCAGTAACTTATTTTATTTATCCGAACTTCAATCATTTTATGGAATATCAAAGTGCATTGGTACAAGCCAAAAATGAAGGACTAGGAATTTGGAATCCCAACAATCCTTTAGAAGAGTTACCATTCGTATTCCGTGCAAGAATATCACATAGGGGACTAACTAAATGGGTAGGAGATTCTCAAACAAAGCAAATTTATTCACCTAATGATTACAAAAAAGTACCAGTAGAGAGAAGAATATTTTTTATGTCTGAAAGTGAAGCAACAGATTTTATGAATAACACTATTAATAAGTAATGAACTGAATATGACGGGAAAAATGGACAATAAAAAAGCCTTATTAGGCTTTTTTGTTCCTTTATTATATAGTGCCAAATTAAAACTGTGCAGGTTCTTTCCACAATAACCAATAATCCTTTTAATACTTACGAGAGTGATTATTATCATATTAGTTATACCTACAGGATTGGCGTAAAGCATATTGCATACTGCGAAAATGAAGGTTTGCCGTAAATGGCGTTTTTGAAAAGTTCATCTATGCTCAAAAATATATTAGAGGAGTTTTTTTATGCCCGAAAACATTTCAATCTCTGGACAGGTCCATGGATATGATATGATGCCGATTTATAACATCAAAGTGTCGGTATATGACAATCTGCGGTATGTCGACCACGAGTACACGGATAAGGATGGTAAATACCACTTATCTATACCATCTGGTAAACCAATTACCGTGTGTTTCGATACGCATTGGTCCCTAAAAAATGCAAGGGAATGGCATCCGTCTGTAGTTGCAAATATAGACACCAAACAAGACATCGTACTCAATCGATTTCTCATGCATGTTAGCGACAGTACCGGTCGTGCAGCAGATATTGATGCACTAACCGCTTACCAATTCATTGTAATGTGGACAGAAATAAACGAACTTGACAAAACTTATGCTAAGTATGCTGCTTTTCGTGTGTCGCAATTGATGATAGTTGAGCCTGAGCTACGTGAATTTCAGAAAAAGCTGGAAGATTTCTTCTTGAAAAAGTCCAAATCAACATAATTGTCCTTAAATTCCTTGAATTTGAATTACCCTAAACTTGGGCTTTTTAGCTTATAACAATTGAACATACAATAGTAGAAATTTTAGAATGACCGTAAAAAAGAATAGACTGAATGAATACAATCCTCCGGGGAACTTAGAACTTGGGTGATAATTCGGCTGTAGGAATTAAACGATTAAGGCAGAGGAAGACAAATAAGTTTTCTTTGTAAATTTTTCAATTGGAAGTGATAGTGCTTTAGTTTTCTATATCCTATTATCTGTATGATAGCGGGATACTGGTAAGGATCAGTCATTACAAATACATTTTATAAAATGAATAAAGAATATTAAGCAAGTGGCACTAGCTTAATTTTGAATATTTGATTATTTGAAACCATGTGTTTCTCGTGCGTTCCTCAGCCTGAGTAAGCGGTATTTGCAATTCCATTTTGTAAACGACTCTGGTATTCCACATTTTTCTAGTATTCCATATGTCTGTGTTTTCTTATCCAGATATTTCTGTTGGCCGAGCAATTCAAAAACCTATGCAGGGAGCATTTCAAGGTAAATCTTATCGGAAGGTTTTTTTAAATTTGTAAAATGTGTATAAAAGGGAATAATGCTTCTCTTTCAACCAAACATTAATACTGGTTATCCAGGTGGACCGACAGAGGTAACGGGTCAAGGGCTGTCATAGCTCTGACATTCGAGATTCGCCCGAATGAGTCATGACTGTCGTTAGAGGCTACTTGGACAATCTCGGATAACTTTTTTGCTCTGCTCGCAGAGCACCCACAATCGATAAGGAGGAAAAAAGCATGAAAGAGATGTCGTTGGAAGATTTGTACAATACCCCGGCAATCCCTGCCACGCAGGAAATGCCGGCCGAAATGAAGGAGATGCTGAGACCGAGTTGGGGGGTGTACGTGCGTTCACAGTATAAGCCAAAGATGGACTTTGCAACTGAAAATGTTCCAGGAGTGCCTGGGATGTGGCAAGTTGTCGGCTGCTCCCACGATGAGGAGCTTCTGACGACTATTCCGGGGCTGGAGCAGGAGGAGATTGAGTTGAAAGCCGAAGACACGTCGGCGGCAAAGGAGGATGTTTCTAGCACGGAAGGCTACCGGCCGCCGTGGCAGCCACTAGAATATCTACCCCGACTTGTACCATTTCGGGTAGGTGACCGGGTATTTCTCGAGCCGAGGGCCACTGAGGAGGGAAGAAGGCTCGGCTATCCGTTTAATACCGTCGGTTTGATTAAAGTCAACGGTATACCTAGAGGAACCGGTGTTCTCGTTGGTCCCAATCTAATGTTGACCGCAAGTCACGTGGCGCCTTGGGGAGTGAAGAATTGGAGCATGGAGTTTATACCGGCCTTCCGGCAGGGGGACCCCCAACCGCCCTTTGGAAGTTCGTTCGTTCAAACGTTCCGAGGTATCAAACACACCACCCAGACAAGCGGTTTCGGTTATGACTATGTGATATGCAAGCTTTATAAGCCGCTCGGCAATGCAATTGGCTGGATGGGCACGCAATGGTGGGGCAACGAGGAAGAGTATTACAAAAGACGTTACGTCTCCACGGGATATCCTGAAACGTTCCAAAACAAACCCGCCGTGGAGCTTGACATGGGCCTCCGCGATATAGACAACGACAGCCCTGGCATAGAGCTAGAATTCTCACTCGCAGGTCACCCTGATATCGGGCATGGATGGTCTGGGGGGCCACTTTGGTTGCCTAGTGAGGGGCCAAAGGTTGTTGGCGTCCTTAGCGGCACGGAGAAGGACGAGTTCGACCCGCCATTTCTCGTTTACGCTGGGGGCAAACACATGGTTGACCTAGTGAAGTACGGCATGGACAATTGGCGTCCCTAACCACTTAAGGTCAGCAAGTTGTGCTCTAGTTTTTGTGAACCGCCTCGAGTTTGTCGGAGGCGCCGGCAGCTTTCCATTTTGAAGTACGGTAAATTTAATTCATAATAACTGGAATCACCTAAGTAGGTTCTGGTGCAAAAATTTCAGCTGTCTTGAAACTAATCTCTAAATCTTGGGCATACTGATAGGGGTCACGTCACACATCTATCAAGTTAAAAAATTAGTTGTTCCCAAATTCAAAAGCACGTTATTTTTTTCTTATGCTACTAAGAAAGGATGACGTGCTTTTTTATGAGTGATAAGCAAGAACAAGATCTTCATTTATTTGGGAGGAGCTATACCGATATCTGTCTCCCGCTGCGCTCAATCAATTAGCCATAAAAACAGGAGGTATGGCTCAATCAAAAAGTACACAACTTTGTAGTCAATTAGAATCCGTAACAGGTGTTTTACTGAGTCCAGAAGGACTCAACCAACGGTTTAATCAATCTTCAGTAGCCTTCTTCCAAACTGTGTTAGTAACACTTTTAAAGGCTAAACTTGTCAATTCCTTTAAGATACCTCATTCACTCTCTGCTTACTTTGAACGGATACGTATTCTAGATTCTACAACTTTTCAAGTTCTTGATCGCTTTTTATCTACTTATCCAGGTGCTGGGGGATGTAGCCATAAAGCAGGGGTCAAAAATTCAGCTATAGTATGACTTGTTGAGTGGACAATTTTCTGATGTGCAAATTGAACCAGGAAAACGAAGTGATCAGGCGTATAGTGCCAATCGAACAAACATGGTACAGAAGAATGAACTATACATTCGTGACTTAGGATATTTTCGTTTACAAGACTTTAAGTCTATCCAGGATAAGCAAGGCTATTACCTATCACGTCTTAAGTTGCCTACAAAAATATATAGAAAAGAATTCGAAATAGTGGAATTTAAAACAAAACCCGCTCCAATTGAAGCCTGTATATATCCAAATTCATTTGGAAGATATCATGAAACAATTACAACCTGGCCAAGTATACGAGCTACGAGATGTGTATGTGGGGAGTAAGACAAGCTTCCTACTCGGATTGTGGTTTATAGATGTACCGAGAAGCAAACACAGAAACGCTATAAAGGAGAAAAAAGGGACGTATTAACCGAATCATTATTGGAAAAGACCTTTCGTGTCCCAGTTAAAGTAGAATGGGAGAATGAGCGTCCCTGGATTCGGATTAAATCCCTGTTATATACTGAGAAAAAATAAACCAAGTATGTTGAAGTGTAAAGTAAAACAATCGTAAGGGTAAAACTACAAGATGAAGATAGATTGCTTTCCATTGGAGGGCCTAATTAAATAACTTTATTTAGTGAGTCATAATAATACTCCTTAGGACATCTTAATTTATCCCATTATGTAGAATGGTAGGTGTCTCTATAAGGGAGTACTATACTTGGCATTGTTATATGCTCTCAAACTAAAAAGGCGAAGACTAGAAATCTTCTCCTTTTTTTAATCCTTTTCACGATAAAAAATGCCTTCGTGTATTTCTTTACTAGCGCCTCGATGGCGCGGTTGGAAAGAGGGACCGCTCCATCATTCACCCTAGTCAAATCCCCTTAATTCATAACTGTATATAAAAAAAGGAAAAACTATATATTTTACATACTGCTATAGTTTTTCTATTAGTAACTCAGTCAGTTATTTTATATAAAACTTCCTTTACAGAAATTCTTATTCCTCTCCGGAGAAATGATCAAAGACAAATTGTTTAAATTGTCGAACTGCAGGTGATAAATATCTTCCCTCGACCCAAGAAACTCCAATTACCCGTTGGCACTGCGGCCATTGAACACGTATTTGCGATATTTCACTTTGGTCTGTCCCTTTCAGGGTCGGTAGAATTGAGATTCCCAGCCCGGCAGCTACAAGCCCTGCTACGGTGTTTGCTTCCTCTCCTTCAAATGTAATATTAGGTGTAATCCCTGCTTCCTCAAACAATTGTTCGACAGTTATGCGGAGGGAATATCCTTTTTTTAAAAGAATAAACGATTCTGCTGCAATTTCTTCTAAAGTGATCGTTTCATAATTGGCGAATTTATGCCCTTTAGGGACTATAACAAAGAGTTCCTCCGTCCAAAGTTGCGCCCATTGGAGTGGCGCTTTCATTTCCATAGGCGCAATTAGACAAAGATCCAATTCTCCTAATTGTAATTGCTCAAGAAGAGTATGGGATGGGCTTTGTGTGAGTTGAAAATTGATTTTTGGATAGTGCATACGAAAAGAAGCGATTAAATCTGGAATAAGATTCGTGCTCAACGTGTGTAGAAAACCAAGGGAGACTTGTCCCTGCTCTGGCTCGAGCAGCTCTTGAATTTCTTGTTTACCTTTATGGAATTCCTTCATCATACTATCCACACTCTTTAAAAAGATGTGACCATATTGATTTAATCTAATTGAACGCCCTTGACGTTCAAATAATGGAACACCTATTTCATCCTCAAAACGAGCAATAGATCGGCTGAGGGCAGACTGGGTGATTGATAACGCTTCTGCCGCACGCGTCACGTGTTGCATACGTGCTAGAGTTTGGAAGTATTCAAACTGTTGCCATTCCATTCATAGACACCTCTTTCATAAATCTGTTCATTCATTCCATATAATCATTAAAACCATTATTATAATGAATTATACATCATAAGGTATCGGTGGTAATATAAAATTCAAGAATAGAATTTGTTAAAAGGAATGATTTTTTATGCAATATAGATGGCAAAGGTTGATTGTATTATGAGATATATTCAACAAGGTACACCTGTCTTTCGCAAAACTAGCTTTGCTTTCTTTGCGGCTGGTTTCAATACATTTGCTATTCTTTACTGTGCGCAGCCTTTAATGCCAGAGTTCACTAAAGAGTTTAGTATTTTTCCAACTACTGCAAGTCTGTCACTTTCGGTCACAACAATAGCTCTAGCCATCAGCATGCTGGTTTTTGGTTCTTTGTCTGAAGTATGGGGACGTAAGCCCATCATGGTTATTTCTATGATCCTTGCTTCGGTGCTTTGTATTCTTACAGCATTCAGCCCTAATTTTCATCTCTTACTGGTGTTTCGTACTATGGTAGGAATTGCATTGGCTGGCCTTCCCTCCATTGCAATGGCCTATCTTGGAGAAGAAATAGATCCTAAAAGCCTTGGAACCGCAATGGGCCTGTATATCAGCGGCAATGCAATTGGCGCTGTGTGTGGTAGAATTATCTCTGGTATGCTGAGCGACTACCTTGGTTGGCACATAGCAATAGGAGGAATCGGTCTAATAAGCTTAGTGGCCACCCTGATTTTTTGGATTAGCTTACCACCTTCGCAAAATTTCCAACCTCGTAAATTAGAGATTGGAAGGTTAGGGAAATCCTTAATTGACCATCTTAAGGATCCAGAATTAATTTGCTTATATACGATGGGGTTTTTGCTTTTAGGAAGTAATGCAGCATTGTTCAATTATATTGGATATGTATTAATTGCCCAGCCTTATTCATTAAGTCAAACGTTAGTAAGCTGGATATTTATAGTTATGATTGTTGGAATGTTTAGCTCTGCCTGGACTGGGAAATTGGTAGATCGACACGGTAAGCAAAAAATATTAATCATTAATCTTTTGATTTCGTTCTTCGGAGTCTGTTTAACTTTGGATTCTGATTTGTTTGTGAAGATACTAGGACTTGGATTGTTTACTTTTGGATTCTTTGCCTGTCATTCGATTGCTAGTAGTTGGGTCGGACAACGTGCTTCACATAACAAGGCACAAGCATCTTCATTATATCTATTTCTTTACTACGCTGGATCGAGTGTAGGTGGAACAGTCGGAGGTGTGTTTTGGTCCATATTCGGATGGGATGGACTAATCGTCATGATTTCGGGATTCTTATTACTTGCTCTTATACTTTCAGTATACCTTTCAAAGCGTCAATACCGATACAAACATTATGATGTTTTAAAACCTCAGAACCCATTGAAACAAACCTCAGGTAACCCATGAATCGTCAATAAATAAAGGGGAGCACATATTTGCCTTGTTTAATATGTACTCTCCTTTTATCTTTTAATAAACTAAACCAACTAAGAATAACCCGAACATACATTCAACAAATGCAATATATATTCAGCTCCTTTTCGAGTACGAAATAGAACTTTATTAGTCTTTTCAAATTAGTGTTCGGTCAAAATCTAAACATGATTTTGTTATTACTATTTGCAGGTAATTTGTTCACTGGATCGCTTTTTTCGCTAGGAAAAAGGTTGAGGTGTTTGAAACGTATATCAGTTTTTACTAATGTGCTGAATTAATCTAGCTGGTGGAGGGGTGGAAGAGGCATTTCGATAGTTACACAATGAAAATGCGTTGGTCTCATCAATATGGTCTGAGTTGATAAAGAGATAATCACCACCTCGAGCGACGAATGCGCAGTAGAATCCGAAGGAAGCACTGAAATCTAATTTTTTATAAATGTATAACTTTGGTAAAATTAGATTATTAAAATAATCAATGTTCTTAGGTAGGAAACAAATGAAGGTAAAAAAATACATCATGTAGCAATAATTTGTTCCGATTATGAAAAATTAGGGTGTGATATCGAGAAGGAGACATATCGGTCAGATAGGAAGTCGTATAAATTGGATTTAATAGTCGGAGGGGAATATTAGCTTGAATTGTTCTCATTTCCTGATAGCCCAAATCGTCCAGTTATCCTGAAGCAAGAGGGCTTAGACATCTTGCTTTTGAAGTGGAAGATATTAATCGAGCGATTGAAGATTTAGAAAAAGAAAACATTCCAGTCGAACCTATCCGTGTTGATGAGTTAACAGGAAAAGGTTTCCCTTTTTTTGTGATCCGGATGATTTGCCTCTTGAAATATATGGAAATTAGTATTTGCAGTAGGGTTATGTATATTTTGATAAGAAAAGTCTTTCATCAAGGTGCCCTAAAACAAAATAGCACTCAAAACAAAAATGGAACTCATTTTGTGATTTCCATTTTTGTTTCTGTATTTTTTAGGTCATAATTCCGTATTATATATGAAGTTTTTATCAACCTAGTACAGTGTGATTTCTAATAACTGGATAAATATAGGATTTAACATCTTCTCCAACAAATGCTTTCCAAATATTCAATTTTAAAAGGTCACTGAGGTTATAAAAAACTTCATTTTTTGTTATTGATAGGTTTTTGTATTACTTAATCTATATATTCTTAGGCAGCAAGGCTCATTATCTTGTGAATTTTAAAGGAAGTCTTTTCACTCCAAAAACGAACGGACTTGGAATCGCCTCCAGCTCAGTCCCTTTTACACCTTCCAATTTTGCAAATGTACTTAATAGTGTCACGAGAGCTACTTCTGCTTCTAGACGTGCAAGCGGGGCACCTAAACAAAAATGAATACCAAACCCGAAACTCAAATGAGGGTTTAATTTCCTTTCTAACGTAAACCGATTAGGCTCTGCAAACTTTTGTTCATCCCGGTTTGCCGAAGCGACCCAGCAAATTACTTGTTCCCCTTTTTGGATTGTTTTGCCCCCAACTTTGACATGTTCCTTTGCAACACGGCCAATTGCCTGTATTGGAGGATAAAAGCGTAGTGTTTCTTCTACCAATTTTGGTATTAAAGTCAGATTTGTCCTAGCTTGTTCTTGAATGTTTTTATCTTCTGTCATATAGCGTACGGCATTTGTAATCAAATTAGTTGTTGTTTCATTTCCCGCAACTAATAATAAAACACAGAAAGATAGTACCTCTTCTTCTGTTAATTTTTCCCCATCAATTTTTGCTGCTAATAATAGCGAAATTAAATCATCTTCAGGATTAACTTTTCTCTCTAAAATTATTTTTTTGAAATATTCTTTAAGAAACCCACTTCCTTCCTTACGTTTTTGTGCCATTCTTTGGAAGGCTTCATTTGAATTATCTTTGGCGCCTGCCACGAGAACATCAGAATAGGTTTTAAAAAGATCCCGATCCTTAGCAGGGACCCCCAATAATTCGGCAATTATTATGACAGGCAACGGACCAGCAAGGTTATGAACGAGATCCATAGTCCCCTTCTCATTAACTTGATCGAGAAGGTAATGTGTCACCTCTTCGATTTTATTTTTTAAATCCTTCACTGCTTTAGGAGTGAATGCCTTGTTCACTAAGTTTCTCATTTTCGTGTGTCTAGGAGGGTCCATTGTCAAAATGCTTCCTTGAAGAGTTCCAGACCCTCGTTCCGATGAAAACAGTTTTGGATTTTTTAGAATATAATGTACGTCCTCATATCGAAACACATCCCAGCAGCTTCGAGCCTCATCGTACCTTACAGGAGTATTTTGTCGTAAACTATTAAAAATTGGAAAAGGAAATAATTGATCTGCGTTCGAAGCAATTTCGCTCATGGGGATGAGATTAGCATACTGCTCCACTGCGCTTGTTGATTTACGTTCTTGTGTCATGGTTTCATCTCTCCTTTTATTGTGTCTAATATTCATACAGAAAATAGTCATGAACCGGTTCATTAACTAAGATAACAAACTCGAAATTTGGTTTCAATTGACATAAATTGAGATATTTTTCAATGAGAAGAAAGTAATAACTCGGAAAATTTGATTCCCCACCTATTGAAAAACTCTTTTGAGTTTCATAGTTTCCCGTTTAAGGTCATGCCGGTACCACAAGTCATGCCAGCAGTGTAACTATATTTACTGCACCCTTATCCACTATTATTTTAAGTCTGCTGCTGAAGTTTTTACCTTAAGCAATGCGTGGGTTTCTGAAAAGGGTGTTTCAATCTACTGATGCTGGGTACAGTTAAGGGAAATTTCATAACTATCGGGCAGAAAGGAAGTCCTATAAATTGGATTTAATGGTCGGAGGGGAGTATCAGCTGGAATTGTTCTCCTTTCCTAATAGCCCCCATCGTCCAAGTTATCCTGAAGCAAGAGGACTTAGACATCTTGCCTTTGAAGTGGAAGATATTCATCAAGAAATTGAGAATTTAGAAAAGAAAACATTCCTGGTGAACCCATCCGTGTTGATGGGTTAACAGGAAAAAGGTTTACTTTTTTTGGTGATCCGGATGATTTGCCTCTTGAAATATATGAAAAGTAGGAATTACAAGCTTGGCTAGGAAAATGCGTGAAACTTTAAGACATGAAGTTTTTTGGGAGGTAAAACTTGGTTGAATTCAAAAGCTGAAAAGCGGTTGAAATGCAATATCGCTACACTAGTGTTATTCGGTAGATTCATGATTTCAGCACTATTACGAAAAAGGTTATTGACCCTACAATAAAAGGTGGAAAGGGGGCAGTATTTAGGTTAGGCAGTCTTCTCCATTAATATTGTTTGCATTCCCGATATTTCTTTAAGATCCCAACGGTCCACTTTATCCAAGTAGGGCTTCTTTTATTTTTCAGAAACATAAAAAGGGCTGTTAGTAATCTATTAAGTACTATACAGATTTCCAGGAAGCTTCATAAGATATAAAAAAGGAGGTACAAGCATTGAAAGAAAAAATAATTAACGCGGAAAATAACCGTTTCCGCTTAGTAACAGGTACATTTCCTGATAAAGAAACCGCCTAATGGCTGAAGAGCTGAAAATTCGTTATGGCTGGATTGTCTATATAATTCCGGAACAAAGTGAAAAAGACTGGAATTAAAATTAGTTAACTACCAAAAGGATTTGATGAAATAGGGAAATTAGTAGAGAGGATGACTGAATTGAAATTACAAGATATAAAAGGATCTTATGATGTAATCATTAGCCTAGGCAGTTGGTGTGGACCTTCTCTTAATTTAAGGCGGCATAATTTGAGGCGGTTTTCGTTTCCTCTTGATTGGGTTGTATCTAACTCACTCCCGGATGTAAGCAGATTATTGAAGAACAGATTTGTCGGATTTATGGACTTAAACAATATGAAGCAGGTAGATGGCATCGCTTCTTATCTTGATGATGGAGATGCGGTTTTTTCTGATGATGGCGGTAAGCAGCAAGACGCGTATTTTATCCAAGATACCTATTATAATATTATTTCAGTCCATGATTTCCCAATATTACCTAATCAAGATTGGACTCATCTTTACCCTGCTTACAAAGAAAAACTTAATTACCGAATAAATAAGTTTATTGAAATAATTTCAAATAGCAAATCCGTCTTATTTGTTAGATGGGGGGCAGTTTCGGTTCACGGTGCAGTTGAATTGCAATCCGTCTTGTCCGAAATGATACCGGGGAAATTTAATATCCTCTTCCTTGATCCACTAGCGGAGGTAAAAGGTGTTAATGAAATCGACTGGGGAATCAAAGGCATTTGTACAGTGCAAGTACCCAGTGATGGTCCTAATGATGATTCAATGTGGGATTATGTTTATAATGGGCTAACCTTAACAAAAACATATTCTTAGTAGTGATTTCACTTTTTTTATTGCAAACGTTTAAATTTGGTGAAGCATTAATGGATTGAGAATAAGTCTTTTTCCTTTATTTGAAGGATGGAACAAAAGAGTTATTTTTACGGAAGAAGAAAATTTTATCTTAAGAGTTAAAGGACACTCATTATTCTAAAAGAGTGTTTTTTTGTGCAGTAATCCACTGAATTATCTAAATTTTCCAAAATTATATTTGACCCAAATGGGACAGCTGATTTAGAATTGGTGTATATATGAAATTATGTTTTGTATATAAAACTAAAATAAGGGGGAATAGTAATATCTTTTTATGGAGAATTTTCAATTGACTAAAAATTGATTTAGGGAGGTAAGTAATATGTTTAAGAAAAAATTGGCGTTCGTTCTGATTTGTTTGGTGTTAATAGTTTCTGCATGCGGTCCAAGTGACGAAACGACTACAGAAGGAAGTTCCGGAGGAAAAGCGGTAAAGCTTACTTTTACGGAACCTGCACGGTTATTGTCAGTTGCCCCATTGTATGTAGCCATCGAGCAAGGTTTTTTTGAAAAAGAAGGAATTGAAGCAGAGATTGTATCTGGTGGTGGAGGAGCACAAGTAATTGCTTCTGTATTATCAGGTGAAGCTCAGTTTGCGGTCTCGGGTCCTCGAAGTATGTTTACTCCTCTTGATAAAGGTGAAGAATTAATGGCGATTCAATCTTTAAATTCAGCGCTAACCTATCAAATTACTCTTTCTAAACAATATCAAAAGAAAAAGAATGTTTCTAAAGACTCATCATTTGAAGATAGAGTGGCTTCATTGAATGGCGCTACTATTGGTACAAATCTTGTCGGTGATTCTGGAGACGTATACACCCGCTATTTAATGCAAATGCATGGTGTTGACCCCGATACGCTTAAATCTGTCAAATTGGCAGGAGATGGATCGAAGATTGGCGGTATGCAGGAGGGGATTGTTGACGGTGGTATAGCATCGCCTCCAATGGGTTTACAGGCGGAAAGTAAAGATGTTGGTGAGATTGTAATCAATACAAGTGAAGAGCCAATGTATGGGAATATGGTCTGGGAAGCTGTTTTTGCTAAAAAGGAATATTTAGAAAAAAATCAGGAAACATCTTTGAAAGTAGTTCGGGCAATAGGGAAAGGTATGGAATTCACACGTAATAATCCAAGAGAGGCAGCCGAATCAATCGTATCTTATTTTGATGGAATTGATGTTGATATCCTAGAGGAATCACTAATCGGATTGAAAAACACTTTTAAAGGCTATGGGGAAATGAATCAAGAAGCTTGGGATAATGCCCAGGATCCATTAGTTGAATTCGGCAAGTTGTCAGGCGTTTCTACTAAACAGGATACTACTGAAGATGTTATTTGGACAAATAGTTATATAGAAGAAGCATTTAAAAAATAATTAGATAGAAAGGAGATGATAGGTAAGATGGAAAATGCACAACTGGAAAATTTCAAATTGTCTACTCGTTTTTTGGATGTTACTTACGTAAACAATAAAACTGGTGCAGAAGTGATTGCCCTGCAGAATATAAACTTGAATATCAAAGATGGTGAATTTATATGTATTGTTGGGCCGAGCGGCTGTGGAAAAACCACTTTTTTAAATACTGTAGTTGGATTACTTAAGCCAAGTAAGGGTGAAATTCTATTAGATCAGCAAAAAATTGATGGCCCCGGCAAGGACAGGGCAATGGTTTTTCAAAACCCGAGTCTTTTACCTTGGAGAACAGTATTGGAAAATGTTCTCTATGGAGTTGAACTGTTAAAGCAAATAACGGCAGAGAAAAAGAAAGAGGCGAAGGAATTTATTGAAATGGTCGGTTTAAAAGGTTATGAAAATCATTATCCCCACGAATTATCAGGGGGGATGCAGCAAAGGGTTAACTTGGCTCGAGCATTAACGGTAAACCCGTCCTTAATATTACTGGATGAACCATTTTCGGCATTGGACGCACAAACCAGGGAGTTTATGCAAGGTGAGTTACTTAGAATATGGGATGAGACAAAAAAGACAAGTCTTTTTATTACACACCAAATTGATGAAGCGGTATTTTTAGCTGATAGAGTTTTTGTTTTTGGAGCAAGACCAGGACGTGTAGTGGAGGTTGTTGATGTTGATATACCTAGACCGAGAGATCTTCATGTGAAGCGCAGCCCGGAATTTTTAGAGTTTGTAGACCATATATGGTCCATTATTGAACAGGAGTCTTCAAAACAAGGTTTCGATAATAAAGAAAAATAATATAGTGAAAGGAGAATAATATGGCGAAGAGTACGATCCAACTTACACAAACAAAGCACAAGATAAAAAAGGCGAAGAAAATAAGAAAAGAAAAAAAATCATTTTTTATCAGTGTTGCATCTGTTTTTATATTCCTGTTGCTTTGGGAAGTTGCCTCTCAAAACGAATGGATAAATCCATTGTTCATTAGCTCACCAATTGAAATTGCACAAGCGGCAGTGTTAATGGTTCAAGAAGTATCTTTTTGGGAAAATATGAAGGTGAGTGGTTACGAATTTGTTGCAGGCTTTGTTTTAGCAATACTGATTGGAATACCACTTGGTGTGTTATCTGGCTGGAATTCTAACTTTAATGCAGTAGTTAACCCTTTCATTTCAGGATTATATGTAACGCCTAAAGTCGCACTTTTACCCGTGATCATAATTGCATTTGGAATAGGACCAGCATCAAAAATTGTTATAGTATTTTTGATGGCCTTCTTTCCAATAGTGATGAGCGCTCAAAAAGCTATGTTAACATTAGATCAAAACTTAATAAAAGCAGCAAGAACATTTAATGCAAGTGAATTTCAGATCTTTAAAATAATTGCTTTGCCTTCGACGGTACCATTCCTTTTAAACGGTATTCGCTTAGGGATAGGCCAAGGATTAATTGCTGTAGTTGTAGGTGAATTATTCGCTTCGACAGCTGGTATCGGATATCAATTGACAAGCAATGGTCAAAATCTACAAACAGACCGTATGTTTGTTGGAGTGTTAGTCATTACGATTACGGGAATCATTCTTACTTCATTATTAGGCATTATTGAAAGACGCTTTTCTTCTTGGAAACCAGAAAATAGTTAATTAAATTTACACTTTAAACGTTATTTTTCAGTATTGCAGCACAAAACGGTTACAGTGTAAAAGCTTCAAGACAATATTTCAAGTAAGCTTAAATTTGGAAAAGGTAATTGTAAACAAGTTTGTAGACAAAAGGGTTTCTATCTGAATTTTTAAACAAAGTTGATTGGATCGGGTGTTCGAGACTCCTGCGGGAAAAGCGCGTCCAAGGGAGACCCCACAGGCGCCAAGAGCGCCGAGGAGGCTCCCGGACCGCCCGCGGAAAGCGAGTGCCTGGAGTGGAAATTAACGTTCATATTTTACACTCACTCAAAAAAATATAGGCAATCTTAATATCGAGTTTGTCTCCAGTCTAAACAAAAGGTGCTTCCTATACGAAGCACCTTTTGTTTAGCATGCTTTTCTAACCTGATCGATCTATAAAGGAAGATTTCCTATCCACTCCCATATGGCAAAGATTTCTTCACAGATGATTACATCTCGGGAATGTAGTCTTATTCGTATTTTTACTGTTCCACTTCACAGTGAGATAGAAAATTTATTGAAGTTCTCCCGTATCCATGATACCTTCAGTTTATAGTGAATGGTCATGGGAGGAATAGGTTTTGAACACTAAGGCATTTATATTGGCATCAATTACAGTTATTATTTGGGGATCTACATTCGCTGCTATTCGTGCAAGCTTGCATGGCGGGTATTCAGCTGGCCATTTGGTACTTGTTCGTTATCTTATAGCATCAGGGATTTTTGTCCTTTATGCTCTATGGCCTGGGGTGAAATTTCGACTCCCGAAAAAAGCGGATTTGTTGAGGATATCGATCCTTGCATTTATTGGAATTAGTATTTACCATATTGGGGTGACATTCGGGGAACAAACTGTTTCGGCGGGAACGGCTGGAATGCTGATTGGTTCAGCACCTGTCTTCATAGCGATCATTGCTGCTTTCGTCTTAAAAGAACGCCTCGGCCTATTCGGATGGATCGGTTTAGGAATAGGGTTCACAGGAATCACCTTAATAACTTTAGGTACTGCAGGCCCTTCCCTGAATATTTCTGAAGGAGCCTTTTTAGTGCTGATGTCGGCTATTGCTTCTGCAGTGTTTTTTGTTTTCCAAAAGCCACTGTTCAGCAGTTATAATCCGATTGAATTGACAGCATATTTCACATGGATTGGTACAATACCCTTTTTTATATTTTTTCCTGGGCTATTTCAAGAAATTCAACATGCAACGATGGAAGGTCATTTATCAGCGGTTTTTGTTGGTGTTTTCCCTGCGGCCATCGGTTACGTAACTTGGGCAGTTGCACTATCATTAGGAAAAGCCAGTTCCGTATCCAGTCTGTTATACATTGAGCCTGTAATTGCCATTTTTGTCGCTTGGGTTTGGCTGCAGGAGGTCCCTAGTACCCTTTCAGTCATTGGCGGCGCTATTGCTATATTTGGGGTTCTTGTCGTTAATGGGTTCGGAAAGTATAAGTCGGTGATGAAAAAAGCAGCATGAAAGATGCTTAAACAGACTAGTATAATCGCAGCATTCTTGAATCATCATTGAGGATGTATGACTAAACACAAAGGGGAGGTACCAAAAAAAGGAATTCACCCAGGTTGATGAGGTCAATCAGATACACCTGGGGAATTGGATTTTTCCGCCTTTCTGAAATTAAATCTTTTTTTAAAGTCCCAATCTAATTTAAATGAATTATTTTCACCTGTTAAAAATTTATAATCGATATAGGATTTTTCTTTTTTGGACATTTCGTCGACAAATGGCG
This sequence comes from Peribacillus sp. NPDC055009, assembly GCF_053608705.1. NCBI lineage: Bacteria > Bacillati > Bacillota > Bacilli > Caryophanales > Bacillaceae > Peribacillus > Peribacillus sp. NPDC055009. Next base: position 26,899 of record NZ_JBSGVZ010000030.1, read on the forward strand.
AATAGGTCCGGAATAACAATACATTTTTCTTTTCATCAAATTCTACAAGTCTTAGCCAGCCATTACCCCCTCGATAATTCGTTTGGTAATTGACCAGCATTTGAATGACATCATTTCCTGCTGAGTTTTGTTTTACCCGATGTGCTATCCCATAATAATGTCCATTAACCGTCATGAATACTTGATTATGGTCCTTTACGAGTTCATCCCAAATCACCCGGCCATTAGAAGATTCGACAGCAATGGTTTTATCATTCTTAATCTTCGGGAATATAATATCATGCGAGACGAGGATTGTCGGTTTATCTTTATGCTGGTCTAAAACTTTTTTTGACCATTCCAGATCCTTATGCAAATTTTTCATATCCACTATCAAGATTAGATATTCATAACTCCCTGCCTTAGCGATTGCATATGAACTATACCCAGAGTGAGACGACCCCTTATAGTATTTTTTATTCAAAAAACGCTGCGGCCCATAATGCGTTAAGAAAGGATCGCCGTTCGCATAGTCATGATTCCCAGCCGCCATCAAATATGGAATTTCCTTTTTATCCAAATGGGAAATGGCTCCGAGGGAATTCTGCCATTGTTTTTCTGAATCACTATCGACAATGTCCCCAACAAATGTATTCATGATGATATTGTTCTTCTTAGTGTTATTGGAAATCCAGTTCATTTGGCTATTGAAAATCTCTGGATTTTGGCTCGAATATTTCTGGGTATCCGGGACAAATAGAAAATTATAATTCCTTTTATTCGTTAGAAAAGGTAAAGCTTTGTTTGATCCTTCGAATGGTTCATCGTCACGGGCATCCTGTACAAGCCATTCTTTTTCAGTTAAAGCCTTATTGGCAATTCGTATTTGCTGGATATTCCCTTTGAATAGTGCATTAAACTTATTTCCCCACTCAGATGCTCCGATGTTCCAGCCTTTCCCTTTAACTGCTGCAATACCGATTACTTTTTCCGATTTTCCGTAATCGCTGACGCCATTCAAAGTCAGAGTCGTCGTGTCACCATCATTAACAACCGCCAAATGGTACCATTCATCAGCATTTAATGATCGAGACCAATTGCTTACATTATAATTTAAATTAGATGGATGGCTTGTCCAGTGGATTTTTTGATCACTGGATACAGTTAAAGCAGAAAGGATTTTCTTCTCGCCTTCCATTTTATTAAGATCTGCTGCCTGTCCTTGTCTAGAAAAAAGCCCCATGACATTCTTGGAATCGCTTGGTAACTTGAACACCGCTTCGATGGTAAACCCCTTATCGAATTCCTCCGAATTGATAGGGGAACCCTTTTTGGTTTTAAAATATCTTCCTGAAGGGGCGTTTTCGTAATTAGCGAACTCCAAGCTATCCACTTTTTCTTGATCATGATAATCTTCTTCGGACCATTGAATCATATTTTTTAATTCAGGCGAGGCAGGATCCCCTATCGTCACTAACTCTAAATCATTTCCATGTTTGCTTGTATCTTCTATAATTAAATTACCTTTATCGATTGAACCGCTTTTAACATGTTGTTTTGTGAATTTCCAATTTGCCACGATATTGCTTCGATTATTTTCAGCAACGGAATCAGCCGATTTGGCAATACCAGGAACAATCATACATAAGAGTGAGAGACCTATTAAAGCTTTTTTCATTCTCATAAACATCACCCCATTACATTTTGATTAAGCGATATACATTTATCCTTTTTACTACCTGGATTAATTTGTAGCTTACTAAGCCAAGGTAGATTCCGTACAGCTGCAATATGGTATAGTTTGCTTATCTTCTCGATAACTTATTAAGGATGAGTAAAAAAGTCTTATTTCCACAAAACCCATTAGGGAATAAGTCCTAATGGATGGTTTAACTTTTAAATCAAGGTTTTCAATCGATAGAAATCAATATGAAGAGATGTAGTTTGAAGGAATTTGAACATCAGATGGGGAGTAGGAAAACAAGCATACTGGTAATTGGAGTTAATGGACAAAACGAAGAAAAAGCAAAAAAAGAGACAGCCATAAGCTGTCTTTTTTTTCACCATCTACAAATCCAAGTCCAACCAAATCCGGGAACCCATACTCTCCTACAGCGTGGAATCCATTGTCCGTGTTCCCAATGACCGCCACCGTGTCCGTCCCATTGACCGCCGCCATGACCGCCACCGTGTCCGTCCCATTGACCGCCGCCATGACCGCCACCGTGTCCGCCGCCATGACCGCCGCCATGACCCCCACCGTGTCCGTCCCATTGACCGCCGCCATGACCGCCACCGTGTCCGTCCCATTGACCGCCGCCATGACCGCCGCCATGACCGCCGCCATGACCGCCGCCATGACCGCCGCCGTGACCGCCGCCGTGACCGCCGCCATGACCACCGCCGTGTCCGTCCCATTGACCGCCGCCCGGGCCAGGTATTCGTTCTCCATCTATATAATAATGCACATTATTAGGGTAATAAGCGCCGTAATTATAATTATACATTCAAGAAATCCTCCTTTTTTGTTTACCCTTTCAGACTATGTACAAAGGGTGGGAAGGGTCCTATATGGACAATGATGGACAACAAAACAGGGCTGCCTATTTATTGTTGTCAAAATAAAAGACAACAATATTAATGGCTGTTTTTTTTTGCCTCATATTGAATTTTAAACACTAATAGTGCTTAAGTTGTTTTGTTCAGCATTAAAGCAGTAAAGGAACCGATGCCTTCTAATGAAATGTTAAAAAGTGTTCCTGAAATGAAAGATGAAAATCGAAGACCCATGTTTTTAATCATTTCAGCAGTAAAGGAAACAAAAAATTCATTTAATGAAGGAATTAAATAAAACGGGAAAAAGGCGTTTCTACGAAAGTAGGGACGCCTTTTAGTTATTAACATTAATTTTTAAGCAATAATGCGTTGATTATCTTCTTTAATTAGGTAATGATTAAAATAGTTAAATATGGAAAAGGGGATTTAGAGGAGGGAAATTGGATGGAGAAGGTATTTCCACTTATTGAAACAAAACGATTGATATTAAGGGAAGTAAAACTAGAAGATGCGGGTGACATGTTCAAATATCTATCTGATACAGATGTGGTGAAGCCAATGGGGTTTGACCCATTCGAGACAGTAAATGATGTATGGGATGAAATTAAGTGGTACGAATCTATATTCGAAGAAGGTTCGGGAATCAGATGGGGAATTACATTAAAGAATTCCGGTAAGGTTATAGGAAGTTGTGGTTTTCTGAATATGGTCTCCAAACATCATCGAGCTGAAATTGGATATGAATTAACTAAAGAACAATGGGGAAAAGGTATTGCGAGTGAAGCGTTGGAAGCCGTGGTTATGTATGGTTATCGTCACTTTCACCTGGAAAGGATTGAAGCCTTGATTGAACCGGATAATCTCCCATCCCAAAAGCTAGTGGAAAAGAAAGGGTTTAGAAGAGAAGGATTGCTAAGGCATTATGAATATACCTGTGGCAAATTCGATGATTTATATATGTACTCACTCATAAAAGAAGACCTTAACGGCATTTCCTTTTAATTAACCCGAAGCTCTTTTGCGATTTTTCTGAGGGAATTATTACCGATCTTAAGGGGATTTTAGCGGTCCCATGTTGAAGACTAACTCAATGTATCACTAGAAATAAAATTTATGAATTTTTACCCATAAAAAAACCGCTTTTACTTTTTTAGGGTTTGTAAATTTGAACGTTGATTTCCATTCCAGGCACTCGCTTTCCGCGGGCGGTCCGGGAGCCTCCTCGGCGCTCTTTGCGCCTGTGGGGTCTCCCTTGGACTCGCTTTTCCCGCAGGAGTCTCGTACCTTCCATTTCAATCAACTAGAATTTTTTTTACACTTTAGTCTGTTCATCACAAACCATGTTTAAGACTAAGTTTCCATTATGGGTTTTTACTCTTTTATGAAACACTTATTAGATTGAAGAAATTTACCATTCTCCTGGAGAGTAACTGGCAGATACCAAAGACGCTTGCGGTTAGAACGTTTTTTAAACTGAAGTCATTATTTGCTTGTATAATCTCTTTCAACCTTACAAATTCGGGTAGTGTATGACGAGTACCAATCTTTCATACCTTTTTCTTGTGCCTTTTTGTGAGCGGCATTTTCCTTCCAAAGTCTAATGGCATCCAGGGACTTCCAATAGGATACGGTAATTCCTAACCCGTTTTGATCTCTTACGCTTTCGACTCCTAAATAGCCATCTTGTTGAGCGGCAAGTTCATCCATGAATTCTGCGGTTGAATTATAGCTTGCGGCATCCTTATCGCTTCTTTGCGAAGTGAAAATACAAGCATAATAGGGCGGTTCGGGAGTATTTGCAAATAACATGAAATGATGCCTCCTTTTAACTTAATATTCAAAATAATACCACATAGGCGAGAATGAGGATAGTTGCCCGGTAAAGAGGTACTCAGCAAAGAAAACAAGGAGGTAAAAAGCAGTATATATCTCTGACACGGCAATTCTGCTAAAGGGATTTTATTCTGATTCACGAATATATATTACTTTGACGATTTACAAAAAAAGGAGATGGTCTTGTGTGCGGGATTCGTTAGCAAACATATAGAAAGAGATGCATTTTTACCGGAACAACGCGATATTCTTTTGGAAAATGCATTAAAAGATTTATCGGCAGATCCTGATGTTTTGGCTATTTACATTGCTGGTTCATTAGCAAAAGGAAACGATGATCAATACTCCGATATAGATTTGCACACCATTGTTATTCCAAAGCGTAAAGCAGAATTTTTAAAGGGAAAAAGGGATAGAGCCAATAATTGGGGAGATGTTTCATTTCACGAAGACTGCAATCCTTATTCACCGTATGTCGTCACTCATTATAATACCTTTGTAAAAGTTGATAGCTGGTATCATGCACCAGAAGAAATTGTTCCCTCCATCTGGTTAAAAGAGGTAGAAGTCATCTATGATCCTTTTAATATTATGAGTCCTGTTATAAAAGAATCGGCAGAGAAAGTGTATAAACCTACACCTGATGAAGTTGAGCATTGGAGGGGAAAGCTGCTTGCTTTTGTCCATGAAACCTACAGGGCCGTTATGAGAAGAGAAATGTTATATGCACTATCCAATCTTGATAGGATACGGTGGCTGATTGTGTCTGGTTGGTATATGGAAATGGAAGAGCATATAGATGTCCCCTATGGAGTATGGGCAAAAATCGAGGGCAATAGAAGTAAATTAGCTGGAAAGCAGTTATCTCTGTTGGAAAGTTGGGATTGTGGCCGCAATTCAAATGAAATTATTAAAACATTGAGACGTATGATCCCAGAATTCCTCAGACTAAATGAATACCTATGTACTCAAGTGGGTGTCGAAACAAATGAAGACCATATCAAAAGAATAATCGATATGGCTATCTGATACCATATTAGGCTAATGAAATAAAGTACGTGTAAAATGTGTAATCTCTATTGGAGGGATGCTGAGTGGCACAATTGGTATATCATGTAGCCGTTTCACTTGATAATTTCATTGCCGACCAAGCAATGTTGGAAGGGGATATCAATCATTCTTTTTTCTTATTTGAAGGAGATCATGTCCCGGACTTTTTATCCGATATCCAGCAATATGAAGCGGTGTTGATGGGAAGTAAAACATATGAATTTGGATTTCAATTCGGAGCTAAACCGGGTGAACCAGGGTATAAGGGTTTGAAACATTATATATTCTCGAGCTCCCTTCAGTTTGAATCGAATGAGGAGGTAGAGCTTATCGAAGGAGACGCCGTTGCGTTTATAGAAAACCTCAAGCAGCAAGGCGACGGAAAGCTATGGCTTTGCGGGGGCGGAGAACTGGCTGGAACGTTGTTAAAACATAAACTCATTGATCAATTGGTGCTTAAAGTGAATCCAGTCATAATCGGAGAAGGCATCCCTCTTTTCGGCAGTGTTAAGCCAAGTCTAAAATTAGATTTAGTTGAAATGAAACAATTCCCAAACGGTGTGATTAAACCGACATATAATATTATTTATCCTTAGGGCTGCGCTGGCGCAGCTTTTTTAATGCAAATCAATGGACAATAAAAGGTGAATTTTTCTTTATTGAAAATATACAATGAAAATTAATTAGAAATTTATTTTTAACATATATCCTTTCAATATAACTTGAAAGGAGTTTTCTATATGAGAAAAATGTTGAAAGTATTAAAGAATATATTTTTTACCTTCATTGCTTCCTTCTTATTTGTAGTATTAGCTGTTTTTATTTACCATAATTATCAAAAGGGCAAGGAATCATCATTAATTAATGTAGGAACATCCATTGATTTTAATAACAAAGAAATTAATGTATATACGGAAGGCAACGGGGAGGATACATACGTTTTTATGTCCGGTTCCGGGATTGCTGCTCCTGTTTATGAATTGAAGGGATTATATAGTAAGTTTGCAAAAGAAAATAAGATTGCAGTCATTGAAAGAGCGGGATATGGATACAGTGATGTTTTTCATGATGATAGGGATATTGATGCAATTTTGGAACAAAGCAGGAAATCTTTAATGGAAAGTGGTAATAAACCTCCTTATATTTTGGTACCACACTCATTATCAGGTATTGAAGCTATTTACTGGGCACAAAAATACCCAAGTGAAGTAAAGGGAATTATTGCTTTGGATATTGGTTTACCGCACCAATATGTAACTCATAAAATGGGCATGGTTGATTCATTGACAGTAAGAGGAGTGAATATTTTAACGAAAATGGGTTTGCACCGTCTTATCCCTTCAGCTGTTTATAATCCCGAAGTGATCCGGCAATCATTCTTGACTGACCATGAAAAAGAAATGTATAAAGCACTATCATATAAACAGTTTTTTAATGATGATATGGAGCAAGAGCTTTTACAAAGTTACAATAATGGTAAAAAATCTTTTAACCTGCCGATTCCAAAAGAAACACCCATTTTATTTTTAGATGCGGTTGCCGATGAAAATAAAAAATCGAAATATACAATACAAAAAAATGAAGATTATGAGGAGTTTGCAGGGAAACTATTAAAAGCGGATGTAATAAAACTGAAAGGGACGCACAGCATTTATCTATACGCGCCAGATGAAATATATGATCTTGCCATGGAATTTATCAAATGAATATAGAAAGGTCCTGTGATGAAAAGATATAATATTTTAATTGTTGAAGATGATTTGATGATTGGTGATTTATTGAAAAAGATTTTGCAGCGCGAAGAGTATAATGTATGTTGGATGAAAGAAGGAAAAGGAATTATAGATATAATCCATGAGATGGATTTAGTCATAATGGATATTATGCTGCCAGGAGATGATGGCTATCAAATTACCAAGAAAGTAAAAAGTCTAGGATTAAATATTCCAGTTATTTTTCTATCCGCCCGAAATGATATGGATAGCAAACTTCAAGGTTTGACAATTGGTGAGGATTATATGACTAAGCCTTTTGATCCCAGGGAGCTATTACTAAGAATGCAGAAATTGCTGGAAAATCAATATGGTACTTTTACACAAATTAAACATTTATATATTGATGCCGAACATAAAAAGGTATTCAATAATGACTTGCATAATGAAGTGGTTTTTACTGCGATAGAGCGTAAAATATTTTTCTATTTATATGAAAATAGGAATCAGATTTTAACGAAGGAACATTTTTTTGAATATTTATGGCAGCTCGAAGATAGGAATCAAAATATCATTAATGTACATATAAAAAAAGTTAGAACAAAAATCAATGATAACACCGGAGAGATCATCCAAAATATATATGGAGAAGGGTATAGATTGAATACCTATATAAAGAAATGAAGTTAAAGAAAAAATACCGGATATTGTTATTTATTGCCGTTATTAGCGTCCCATTTATATTGCTGTTCATCAGTATCCTTATGTCAATAGTTTATGATATGGCCTTTAAATCCAATAATAGTGACATTCCTTTTCATGAATCTTTTGCATATCCTACAATGCTGGGAGTATTTATTTTATCACTATTATTGTTAGCCTTCTTATTTTCCAAATCTATTAACTCGCTATTAAATAAAATAAATATATTGAATGAAACCATCAGGAATTTAGCCAGTGATGAGGAGATTCCGAATAAATTAGAGGTAAATAGCAATGATGAAATCGGGGAATTAACTAAATCGGTAAACTTACTAATTGAAAGAACGACCTATCGGGAATTGGAACTAAAGCAACAAGAAGAAATGAAAAAGGAACTCTTAAATAAATTAAGGCATGACATCAATACACCTTTAACAGCAGTAAGATTACAATTATTCTATTTAGAAGGTCAATATACGGATCAAGCTCCATTATTACAATCACTATATCAACAAATAAATTATATTGCCGAATTAACAAATGAATATAATATTCAATCCACAGATACGCTCGATAATTCCTATATATTAAATGACGAAGTGAATATGCACGATTTAATAGAAATGATGGTTAAAAAATGGGCCTATTTGTATAACATGCATGGTATTGAACTAGTATATCGGCCTATAAATGAAGAGTTGGAATGGATAAGTAATGACTTGTGGGTCCAAAGGTTATTCGATAACGTTTTCCAAAATGTGTTGAATCACTCGAGGGCTGATAAACTTGTGATAACCATTGAAAATAACGAGGTCAGTATCAAGGATAATGGGGTTGGTTTTGATATCGATAGTAGTAAGGGGCTTGGCTTAAAAATAATCGAGGATATAGCTAAGACACTTCATATAAAATATAATTTGCATTCAAATGAAAGCGGAACTTTATTTTGTTTTACTTTCGAAAATACAATATGAATCTCATTTGAATTAAGTTATTTTGCGGGGATGACATCCGTGGATTTTGTCAGAGACTCATCAATATCATTCTATTCAGATAGTTTGCCATATGCAACATAGTTATCTATCACTTACTTATATAAAGCGATACAAAAAGGTTGCTATAGACCCACCCATTTTTAAGTTGATATGATATTCAGGTACTTAATTGTGGGGGGAAGTTGAATGGAAGAACAAAAATATAATGATCTCAAATTAGGCGAACGTGGAGCAATCATCAGTATAATTGCTTATATTTGTCTATCGATCATGAAGCTGGCTATCGGATACATAAGCGACTCAGCGGCCTTGAAAGCGGATGGTTTGAATAACACGACTGATATTATTGCGTCCATTGCCGTACTGATCGGTTTAAGGCTAGCTCAAAGACCCCCCGATAAAGATCATGGTTATGGTCATTGGAAAAGTGAAACGATTGCATCGATGGTAGCTTCATTTATTATGTTTGCTGTTGGTGTACAAGTTTTAATAGATGCAGTTGCTTCCATGCTCAAAGGTGGAAAGGAATCTCCTGACATTATTGCCGGGTATGTAGGTGTTTTATCAGCAATAGCCATGTATTTTGTATACCGATATAATAAAAAGCTAGCTATGAAAATTAACAGTAAAGCCGTTATGGCAGCTTCGAAAGATAATATTTCCGATGCTTGGGTAAGTATCGGAACAGCTATAGGGATTTTTGGCTCCCAATTAAACATGCCTTGGCTGGATCCCCTTACTGCAATCATTGTTGGTTTATTAATATGCAAAACAGCCTGGGATATTTTCATTCAAGCCTCGCATGAACTTTCTGACGGATTTGATGAAAATAAAATTCATCTATATAAGGATGTAATTACAAATGTCGATGGAGTCAAGGGGATAAAAGAGATTAAAGGGAGAAATTACGGTAACAACGAAGTGATTGATGTTGTGATCCTTGTCAATTCTACCTTGGATATTAAAGAAGCACATGATATAGCGACACATGTAGAAAAAGTGATGATGACAGATCATGGAGTGTATGATGTTCATGTCCATGTAGAGCCCAATTAATTTTCTCTTTTTATGAATTAAGAAAAAAGGGTATAAATCTGCTTTACAAACATATTAATAATATGCAATCATTAATTCATTACATTGGAAGGAATAGGTACCTTATACAATGAAGCAGTAATCTTATCAAATAAACAGTAAATCTAAATCAATTTCAATGGGTGTTATCGGTTAGATATATTCAATGAAAATACACTTCACTTTGTTTGCTTACCAGTTTTATCGGTAAGTTAAGTGAATTCACTTTTTCATTTGAACAAGAATCTTTTTAGATACCCATGTGAGATTTTTAATGATTATGTTTAGAGATGGGATACGTCTGTTCGTTTATAGGTACTAATTCATATACAACTACTTTTTCTGTTATCAAAGCAGATGAGGTATATTTGGTTTATGTATATTAATTTAGTAGCAGGCGATCTCTCTCTAGAAAAATGGAGGGGGATTTTTTTATGTTATTTTTAAAAGCGAATGATTTAAAGAAAAGCTACGGGAGCCGTGAAGTTCTTTCTGTAGATACACTTCATCTTTATAGTCATGACCGTGTTGGTTTGGTTGGTAGGAATGGAGAAGGTAAAACGACCCTGCTTTCTATACTAGCGGGCGTGAGGGAATCCGATTCCGGTTATATAGAGAGCTATGGAACAGTCAGCTATATCCCGCAGATGGAAGAAACTGAACAAGAAATAAGCGGTGTATTAACGAGCCTATGGAAATTGCCCAATGAGGATCAAGAAAACATAAGCGGCGGCGAACGTACTCGAAGAAAAATCGCCGCAGCCCTTTCTTCCAATGCGAATGTATTGATTGCGGATGAACCTACCAGCCATTTGGATATATTCGGAATTGAACAATTGGAAAAGGATTTAAAATCTTTTAATGGCGCTATTTTGCTTACTTCACATGATAAAGCATTCTTGAATCATCTGTGTACAACAATATGGGAAGTTGAGCAAGGCAAGGTAACGGTATATGAAGGGAATTACGAAGCGTATATCAAACAAAAGCAAGCAAAAACAGAAAAGGAAAATAAGCAATATGAAGAGTATACCCGCGAAAAGAACCGGTTGAAACAGGCAGCACAAAACCTCCAAGCCAAATCTGATTCGATTAGGAAAGCCCCTAAACGAATGGGTAATTCAGAAGCAAGGCTCCATAAACGCAGCGCCGGGAAACAGAAGGCGAAATTGAACCGTTCTGCTGAAGCGATTGAAACTAGGATTGAAAAATTAGCAAAAAAAGAAAAACCGAGGGAGGATCCCCCTATCATCTTTGATATTTCAGAATTTCCATCTTTGCATAGCAAAAGGGTCATTCGATTTAATGGCTGTTCCCTGAAAGTTGGATCAAGGATGCTGAAGCAACATATTTTTGGAGATGTCCAACTAGCTTGCAGACTCGCCATCAATGGTCAAAATGGTTCAGGAAAATCGACATTACTGAAAAAGATAGTGGAAAGGCACCCAGATTTATATGTCGCAAAGCCGGCAAAGATTGGATTTTTTGCACAACAACAAGAAAATTTGAATGAAAGTAAAACGGTTCTTGAAAATATATTGGAGGACAGTCCCTACAATCAGGCCTTTATTCGTACGCTATTATCACGATTAGCTTTTAAAGGAAATGACGTTCACAAACAAGTATCACTTTTAAGCGGTGGGGAAAGAGTCAGGGCTTCCCTAGCTAAAGTTTTTTTGGGAAATTATAATGTACTGGTTCTGGATGAACCTACAAATTACCTGGATATTCATACTAAAGAGGCTTTAACCGAAGTGTTAAAAGCATATCCAGGAACCATCGTTTTTGTGACTCATGATCGTTCATTTATCCAATCGCTTGCAACGCATTCACTTTCATTTGAAGATGAACCTTCGAGAGTAAGTGCTATCAATCAGGAAGCAACAAAAACGGCCACACGCAAGGAGGATCATCAAGATAAACAGGCTGAACTTCTTATGATTGAAGTGCAAATCATCGAGACACTTGGGAAACTATCCAGTGTTGTGAAGGAAGAGGAAAAAGAGGAATTGGATAGGGAATATCTCCAACTCTTGAAGAAGAAAAAGGAGCTTGAAGATTAAGTGCAACCCATAAAAGGCCCTTCTCAATCGAGAGGGGCCTTTATGATTTAGTTATTTAACATTTATTAAAAGACCATTAAAAAGGATTAAGGTGAAAAATGGTAAAATTAAACAAGTTATAAAGGAGGGACTCATCCTGATTGGAGATCAAATGAAAATTTGATCAAATGGCAATGGGGAGCTAAGATTAAGGCAGTCATCGTTACTGTTGAAAAAGGTGTGTACTATATGAGGAAAGAGTACAGAGTCAGCTTAATATAAGTTCCAGAAGGCCAGAAATTTTTCTGTTGATAAGAATGCTGGCAAAGCCACTATTACTGACTTGTTCCTGCAAAATCTAAGCCCCCTACTTTTATGAGTAGGGGCTTTTTATATTTCAAGTACATTCACTTAACAAGTGCATATGATAATTTTATAAACTGTGAAGGGTTGAGAAAAATGTACTATGCTCCTTATATCCATCCCCATCCCTATCAATATCAAAATTCTTATTATGTTAATGAACCAATGTATAACCATTTAAGAAATCCTGATTATTGGAGTGTAAATAATGTTAACCATTTGGGCTATTTACAATCATCAAATGGAAGAAATAATATTGAGGTAAAAGATTATGGACCAAAGCCATTTGTATTGAATATCAATGAGGGTACGAAACAAAACACTACCTACCGTACCGCCTTATGGACAGGAAAACATTTGCAAGTTACATTGATGAGTCTTAAAGTTGGTGAAGATATTGGTTTAGAAATTCACCCAAACGTTGACCAATTTTTACGTATTGAACAAGGTCAAGGGGTTGTTCAAATGGGCAATAGAAAGGATAATTTAAACTTTGTAAGAAACGTCTATGATGATTATGCAATAATGATACCTGCTGGCACATGGCATAATGTAGCCAATACAGGTAATATTCCTCTAAAGCTTTACTCGATATATGCTCCTCCTAATCATCCATTTGGTACTGTTCATGTTACCAAAGCAGATGCAGTGACTGCAGAAGAAGTGCAACGATTATGGCAATAGATCGTATATGCTTCAGCAAGAAAATGTATATATACAGCAAAAGTACAGATAGGGTTTTGACAGATTGGTTGACCCTTTTTATTTTGTAAGGTGAACAATTAGAAATCGAATGGAGATAATAAAACTACGGTATTATCTCCACAAGGTACCTCCATCTTTCAAAGCTCACTCTTATAGAGGGTCTTTTTTGTTTTTTATGATCAATACAAAAGAATAACGTGGATACCCTACACCTATTTTTGACTGCGAAACATTGAAAAGCCCCTACTTGCTTTGAGTAGGGACATTTTTTTTGATTCCATAAAGATAATGTAGGTCAACAGCTCAAGAATTTTTAAAATTTACGGGCACCGCATGATATTTGAGCTACCCGCCATTTTTTAATCTTCAGCATCAATATAGTCTCTTGGAAAATTAATATTGAATTCTTTTTGATTGTTGCTTAGTACTTTATTT
>NZ_JBSGVZ010000031.1:0-39307 GCF_053608705.1 Peribacillus sp. NPDC055009
GCAATAATATTAATTCGTAATTTAATATTATTGATTATTTGTTATTCATTCAAGAATTATATTTACCATAATGGTTGAAATTGTAGACATTCTTCTTGGGCGAAATCCCCAGTTACATAATGAGCACGATTACTTAGTCTTTGAACACCTAGTCTTTATTAGGAATACCTTTTTCAGTTAAACTCCTCTGAGGTCCACCCAAAACAAGGGTGATTAGGAGTTTGAGATTTTCAAGTATTGTACTATGATAAATTTAAATTATTTGAGTTCGGAAGGGTATGGTACAGTGACCCTACTCTTACAGAATTATCTAAGGAGTGGTAAAATGGCACGTGTTTTATTTATTAATGGTGGATCAGAAGGACATATCAATCCAACTATTGGAGTTGTGCAAGAGCTTATTTCACGAGGAGAAGAGGTAGTGTACTTTACGATAGAAGCTTTTCGAGAACGAATTGAGAAGACGGGAGCTACTGTACGAACAATTGACGGTGAAAAATTTATAGAAGCTTTTCTCTCAGGGGGAAGAAATTATTTACTCGAAAGAATCAACGGTCTTTTACATACGGTAGATATCGTCATACCTAGCGTGCTTGAACAGATCAAAGGAGAGCATTTTGATTACATCATCCATGATTCCATGTTTGGCTGTGGACGTATGCTTGCCCAAATCCTTAAGCTTCCCGCAATCAATTCTTGTACTTCTTTTGCACAGACAAAAGCATCATTCGATAAAATGCTGGAACAGCTTTCTAAAGAAATTCCTCCAGAAATAGGTAAAACTATACACGATGAATTTCAAAGATTGACGGTAAGGGTGAAGGAAAAATATGAAGTGGAGATCCATTCTGCTTACGAAGTTTTTTGTAATCCTGCACCACTTTCAATCGTCTATACAACTAGGGAGTTTCAGCCTTTTAAAGAAGCATTCGACCAAACTTACAAATTTGTAGGTCCATCCATCTCTTCACGATTAAAGCAGGATAACTTTGACCTTGCTGATATCAAAGGAAAAAATCCCCTTTACATTTCTCTTGGGACAGTTTTTAACCGGTCTCTTGATTTTTATAAGCTTTGTTTTGAAGCATTTGGAAATAGTAATCACACGGTTGTTATGTCGGTCGGTCAACAAACCCTGCTAATTGAATTAGGAGAAATCCCCAAAAACTTCATTGTGAAAAAATATGTTCCACAAACGGAAGTGCTAAAATACACTAAATTATTTATCACACATGGTGGAATGAATAGTACCAATGAGGGGCTCTACTACGGGGTTCCGCTAATTGTCATCCCGCAAAGCGCGGATCAGCCGATGATTGCAGGGCAAGTTGCCAATATCGGAGCCGGTATTACATTACAAATGCAAAGCTTGACTGCAAAACAACTGCGTAAGGCCGCAGATCATGTGTTAAACGACCCAACTTTCCATAAAACTGTTTCAAGTTTAAAAGAATCCTTTCAAAAATCGGGTGGGTATCACCAAGCTGTTGATGAGATTTTTGAATTTATAGGTCAATACGATATTTAAAATAAATTATCGGTGGCATTTTCTTGGTGGCAATTCTTTTTTTATTGTAAATGAAGGAATTCTGCTATTTATATGGTTATCCTTAGAATAATGGATATGGTATATTTTTTGAATCTCAGGATGCTGGCTATATGCTTAATATTAAGGATGATTAAAAATTTCGAGTAGACAGAAACGACAGTGTCGTATATTTGAGAAAATAGGCAAGGGTTTAAATGAGGGTGCTGCGGCACCCTTTTATTATGGAGCTACGGGGCAATTTAGCTGAAGAGCGGTGACATATAAAGGTATTGACCTATTTACATAGAATATTTTAAGAGAATAGCACGTGAAAAATTGGGGGACATATATGGACATTTGTTTTATTGGTGGCGGAAATCACACGGATAATGAATTAGGTGAAGTGTTCCTGGAACTTTCAAAAATGATTAAACGTGATGCTAAGATTTTAATTATCCCTTTTGCAACCGACAATTCCAGGTATGAAAGTTGGATGGCAAGTATAAAACAAGCCTTTTCAATCATGGAGAATGTAAGTATTGAATTATTAAACGAAGACCTTTCAGACAAAGAAATGAAAAAGTCTATAAAAGAACATGATATTCTTTACTTTATTGGTGGAAAGCCAGAAAGGTTAATCCATGTTATAGAAGAAAAAGGACTTGTCCCAATTATCAAAGACTTTCAAGGTTTAATCATCGGATATAGTGCGGGTTCATTAGCCTTCTGTAATGATTGCATAATAACAAAAGATAAAGACTACCCAGTAACGGTAGTGATCAAGGGCTTAGGATTAGTTGGGTTTAGCGTTGAGGTCCATTACGAGGATAATATAGATGGAGAATTAATTCCCCTTTCAAATGAACGAAGGATATATGCTATACCAAATGGAAGTGCGATTTTCTCCAAGAACGGGGAACTATTTAAAGTTGCAAATGATATCTATTCCTTTCAAAATATGAAAAAGGAAATAGTGAATTCCTAAGTCTTAAAGAACCAACAAGCTCTTTACCTCAATTGGAGCAAGGGCGCAGGAAGCTAAAGGATAGAGAAAAGGAGACTGCAATGAAAATAAATTTAATGATCTTCATTACATCAATAAAAGAAAATGAAAATGGTATATCAATGATGAAAACATTTGAATCTGATATTCTTCCTGTTAAAGGGGATATAATGGATGATCCAGGATTCGATTCAGGATTTCATAATGGATATGAAGTTGTAAAGGTTTCGATTAATTATGCCTCAAATGAATGTTTTGTTTCGCTGCACCCGCTTGCGATTGAGATTAAGGAAATCAGGATGGAAACCTATATAGAGAAACTGGAAGCAAACGGTTGGCGTGCTGTCTCAAAAGAGGAATTGAAAAGTATGTAAAAAGGTAAACCCATAAAATTGACGTAAGGAGCATGTAAATGGAAAAATACTCAACAACCACTTTAAAAATGATAAGAAATTTTGATGTAGTGCCTGAAATGGTTTTTGATGCATGGTTGACCCCTGAGATGATGAGAAAATGGTTTTTTACATTGGAAGGGACAAATAAGGTGGCACAAAATGATTCTCAAGTGGGAGGTACTTGGGAAATTATTGATCATCGCGATGGAAAAGATTATCGGGCGATAGGGGAGTACCTTGAAATGGACCCTCCCAATAAATTAGTGTTCACTTTTAAAATGCCGCAATTCAGTGAATCAGTAGATACAATTACAGTTGAACTGAAAAAACTTAAAAAGGGCTGTGAAATGACATTTTTACAAAAAATCATCGTTCCTCATGAAGAAAATTGGACAGAATCCGATATCGAAAAAGCTCTTGGAGAGTATCACGATGGATCTGAACATGGCTGGAACTTAATGTTTATGGGACTGAAGGAACTGGTTGAAACTGGACAAGTTAGCTATAAAGGTTAATAGTCGTTGGCCACAGTTATTAGACAAAAGGGAATCGGAATCGCATCCCGAACCCTGAAGGTTGGAATGGATTGAAGAAATTTGCGACATCCTGCCGAAAAACTGGCTAGCCGAGACCCCACAGACGTTTGCGCCGAGGAGGCTTGGCAGACAGTCGGCGGTAAGGAAGCGGATTTCCTGAAAGCAGCTGATGTTTTCTTGAAGAAACTATAGGCTGATCTCACACCGAATTATGTATAAGACTAGGTCCTTTAAGTTTTTTTCCTGTACTCCTTATTGGATGGAAGAAATTTGCGACACTCCTGCCGAAAAACTGGCTAGCCGAGACCCCACAGGCGCTTGTGCCGAGGAGGCTTGGCAGACAGTCGGCGGAAAGGGAGCGGATTTCTGAAATCACTGGAACGTCTTCTTGAAAAAAACTGTAGGCTGATCTCACACCGAATTATGTATAAGACTAGGTCCTTTAAGTTTTTTCCTGTACTCCTTATTGGATTTTTGAAATCAGATGGAACGTTTGCGAAACTCAATTACCGAGTTTGTGCTAATAGTCGTTTGCCAATGAAAAGCTCTCCAAATTAACTGGAGGGCTTTTCGAAATGTATTTTTATATATTGACAATCCCCTTTGAATTGGTAATATTTACTTTATTATTACATATGTGATTTTTAATAGAAGGCGGTTTAATTATGGATGGGAAAAACAGTTACGACGAGTTTCATAAACTGATAGAAAGTGGGCAATATCGCAAATTGGTCATGTTATTATGACTAACTTTATGTACATATTTTGTTTATTAGTATGGGGACTTAATTTTATCGCCGTTAAGATTCAAGGTACACCTGTGAGTTTAGAATTATCTTTAACATACCGTTTAGGTTTGACGGCCATCCTATTTTTCATTTTATTGTGCATGCTTAGACCTAAAGGAAAACCCAAGAAAAAGGATGTTCCATTCATTATTGTGTTTGGAATTTTTAATTTTGCTTTAAGCTATTTATGCCTTTATTACGCCACTATCTTAAGTTCAGCAGCAATGGTTACGTTAATATTTTCATTGAAAGTCATTTTAACGCCCATTGCCCTTCGTGTTTTTTTGAAGGAACCATTGCATTCACGTATCTTAATTGGCGGGATAATTGGTGTGCTGGCTGTTTGTATTGTTATTTATCCGAGTTTACATGATATTCATGGATTCAATGATATAAAGGGCATCATGATGGCTGTTCTTGGTACCATCCTCACTGCATTGGGCGATGCAAGCTCAGCTAGAAATGCCAGGAAGAAAGTGAACCCAATCTATGCCAATGTACTTGGATTTGCAGCAGGAGGAATTCTTTTGGCGGCCATTGTGTTCATCCAAGGACAAGCAGTCACTATACCGACATCCATTACATATTTATCTGCTTTGTTCTATTTAACTATATTCGCTTCCTTTGGAGCTTGGCTATTCTACCTCAAGCTTGTAGAAAAGATAGGCGGGGCGAAAAGTGGATACATGGTTGCCCTTTTTCCGGCAATTGGAGGTATAGCTTCAGTGATGATTGGTGAATCAAATCCAACCATTTTCTTGGGAGCTGGCTGTCTTTTCAGTTGTTTAGGTGCGGCGATTGCATTAGGTTTTGGCATGAATATTGGTAAAAGTAATTTGAAAGAAGAAATTTAATTCGATTTTCAGAGAGGGATGGGACAATGGAAAGTAAATGGCCAACTGAAATGAAAGTAGCGCAGATCCGGGTTGCACGTCCTACTGATCAACTAAAAAAGGTTATACACTTCTATTGTGAAGGATTAGGTTTGAAAAAAATCTGTTCTTTTGAAGGGCACGAGGGATATGACGGTATCATGATCGGTCTTCCTGATTCCAGCTATCATCTGGAGTTTACTCAACATAAGGATGGCAGTCCTAGTCCTGCCCCATCAAAAGATAATCTGCTTGTCTTTTATATTCCTGAACGTAAAACCATTGAGGAAATCACGAATAGGTTGAAAGGTATGGGCTATGAACCGGTTTCTCCGGAAAATCCATATTGGGAAAAATCAGGTGTTACTATAGAAGATCCGGATGGTTGGAGAATTGTATTGATGAATTCGCCCGGCATAGGAAATTAAATTTCACAAAGAACGACCGAAAAGCACCATGCTTTTCGGTCGTTTTGGGTTTATGAGGACATCGTGATCCCGCCGTTGATGTGAATGCACTGTCCTGTTATATAAGCACCTTCATCAGATGCCAGCAGCACATAGGCACCTGCATGATCTGCCGGCTGCCCGGGGCGGCCAAGCGGTGCCTCGGTACCGAATTCGGCTACGGATTGTTCGTCGAACGTCGCCGGGATGAGCGGAGTCCAAATCGGTCCTGGTGCAACCATATTGACGCGGATCCCTTTTTTAGCCACATTCTGTGCAAGGCTGCGTGTGAATCCGACGATTGCCCCTTTTGTCGCTGTATAATCCATCAAAGTTGCATGTCCTCTGTACGGGTTGATCGATGTTGTGTTGATGACCGAGTTGCCTTGCTTCATATGAGGAACCGCGTGCTTGCTCATGTAAAATACTGAATAAATATTGGTGCGGAACGTTTTGTCCCATTGTTCGTCCGTGATATCCTTAATGTTTTCCGTCGGGAATTGCACCGCTGCATTATTGACGAGGATGTCCAGCTTTCCGAACTCGTCCAGCGTCTTCGTAATCAATTCCTTACAATTCGCCTCCACGGAAACGTCACTTGGAAGCAAGAGGCAGCGAACGCCTTCCGCTTCAATCAGCTGCTTCGTTTCTTCGGCATCACCGTGCTCATCAAAATAGTTCACGACCACATGGGCGCCTTCCTTTGCATAAGCAATGGCAACCGCACGTCCGATGCCGCTATCTCCGCCCGTAATCAAGGCAACGCGGTCTTTTAGCTTACCGCTTCCTATGTAATCCTTTGGCTGAATCGGAAGTGGATTCATCTCAGATTCAATGCCAGGCTGTCTGTCCTGTGTTTGTCCGGGCTGTCCGTTCTTTTGCTGTTCATAAATATTCAAAGAAAATCTCCTCCTCTTAAACTATTGATCTAGTCATACTTTAGCCGTTAAAAAGTACGGTTAAACATCGACATTCCCACCGATTCCATCTGCAAACGATTACAAAAATATAGTGAAGAAGGACTTACGGTGTTCAAAGTTGAATTACATTTAAATAAAAATTTCAGGGGTGTTAATATGAATTCGACAGGAACAATACAAGAATTGACCAAAAAAGAACAATGGTTAGAAGCCTTTCCAATCATGAATCAGTTGCGTACTGACTTAACTCAAAAAACATATCTGGAGTTACTTGAAGAAATGAGGAAGGACGGATACTGTTTGTTTGCTTTATATAAAGATAACCAGGTTGTATCCTTGGCTGGTTTAAGCTGGAGAGTGAACTTTTATAATAAACGTCACGTGTTTATTTATGACCTTGTAACAGATTCTGCACACCGCTCATTTGGATATGGAGAGAAGTTATTAAGTTATATACATAACTGGGCAAAAGAAAACGGAGCTGCATATGTGGCATTGGAATCTGGGATCCAACGAAACGAAGCCCACCGTTTCTATGAAGAGAAATTAGATTATGATAAATGGTGCTACTCATTTAGAAAAACGCTGTGAGTAAGAAAAGCGACGTAAAAGAGCTGAGTATTCAGCTTTTTTTGTGCCATTTTATGGAGTAAATGGAGTGAATGTAGACACGTTGTCCACTATGTGTATTGGATTATTAACATTTTAAGTAAGAAGAGATCAATTTAAGATAAATTCACGAGTAAACACGTGAAATTCACGAGTAAATTGCCAAAACTCCCGACGATTCACAAGTAAAAGTTCGAAATTCAAGAGTAAATCGCTGAAACTCACAAGAATAAGCCCCAAACTCACCGCAAATGCTCCAATACCCACGAAATTTAACAACTTATAGAAATTGGCACTTTTATTGCAAGTATAATAACGAATCCAATTCCTTTGAAAAAATATATTGAACTACTCATCTTACTAAAGAGAATATCCTTCTGCTGCAGAGTTTGAACAAAAGTCCTTATTTTGATGTTTACGTCAGGATGAAAAGTGAGGAGTTCGAAGAAGTGTTGGAAATGCTAGTTTGTTTTTTTGTTTTATAACGGGAGTCGTGTTTCTATATTTTGGTTTGTTTCAATACAATTGGCTGTATAAGGGTGTAAAGGAGATTGAAGAAGACAATGATTTTCCTTTCATAAGCAGTTATTGGTTCTGGCGGTTTTTGTTCATCGGAATCAGTTTATTCATCATTTTTACGACTGTAAATTCATTCTTTCGCTGAAAAACCCAAATTTTTGTAATGATTTATTTAGCCTTGGACATACTTAATTAAGATATCAAAATGTAACATTTAATTAAGGAGGAAACCAAATGGCTAACGAAAATATACAAATGAAAATGGAACATATTTGGCAGGATACCTGTGGTTCTTGGGAAAATTGTACGGAAACCACAATTCAGTCATTCTTGGCAAAATCCGAAGAAGGCAATATAGATCCGCAGTATTGCATGAGCTGGGTGGAACAACATAAAGCACAAATACCTGAGTGGGATGCCGTTTCAAAAGTGTCGCTCGACTGGGTTAATCAACATACGTCAACGGGTTCACCCATTTCAATCAAGGAAGATTATTAAAAGGCTTATGAATGGTTCGAACTCCACTATATTTAAGAGGTGAAGATAGTTGTCAAATAATGAGGAAAACGGTAAAGCAAATCGTCGGGATCCAGATTACAGAGTTAATGCTTGGGATGAAATGAATGGTGAAGATAAGTTTGTACAATCAGCCATCCAAGAGGAATTCAATAATCCAGTAATTGAAGAAACGATTTTGAAGTTCAATAAAATAGCGAATGAAGAAGAAAAGGAAACTTGATTTTTGGACGCGCCCTATAGGGCGTTTTTTTTTTTGAAAAAAGGAAGAAGGAGCTGCTAATAACTTATTATTCAAAAGCTTTATCTTTTAGATTTATAAAAAACAATAATATACAAATAAAGGGAAAAGGCATCTTGGTATCGTATAAAGCATAGTATAAATCGTTTTTAATAATAAGTTAGCAATATCATTATGGGAGTGAAGATCATGGAAGCTGCTGTAGAACGGATTTTTTCTAATGAATTGGTGAAATTGGCTGGAGATTTTTTTCAAGTGAATGCGGGGAATCCGGTTAAACTTGGAGATGCAGAGAACTACGTATTTGAGGTTTACAGGGATGGAACGCCATACATTTTAAGAATGACACATCAATCACATCGTCCAAAAGCTCAAGTGCTTGCTGAGTTAAAGTGGATTGAGCATTTACAGAATAATGGTATTGAAATTCCTAAGGTTCTCTTTTCGAAAGATAATAACTTAGTTGAAATTGTAAAGGGCTCGGATGGTTCAGAATTTTATTGTTGCCTGTTTGAAAAAGCTCCTGGTGTAAGAATGAAAGTCACCGATGAAAATTTCAATGAACCTTTATTTTTTGAATGGGGAAGAACCATTGGCCAAATGCATAAACAAACTAAAAGTTATAAGCCAGAAGCGGAATATAAAAGGCTGGATTGGCATGAAGAAGAATTATTGAATGCTCAGCTCTTTCAATCCGATGTACCGGAGCAATTGATGCGCCAACAAGAATTAGTCACGAAGAAGTTAAATGCCCTTCCGGTTCATCAAGATAATTTTGGATTGATTCATTCTGATATACATAACGGCAATTTCCATTTTCATGAGGGGAAGATTCATGTTTTTGACTTTGATGACTGTTCTTATCATTGGTTTGCCAGTGATTTGGCCATACCTCTGTACTATCTGATGTGGAGCTTGGAACGTGAAGGGACAAAAGGGCTCGATGAATATGCTGCCAAGTTCATGAGGGAATTCATAAAAGGCTATGAGACGGAAAATATTCTTGCGCCTATAGAATATGAAACGATTCCTCTATTTTTAAAGCTAAGGGATTTAACGTTATATAATTTTTTCCATAAAAAGTACGATTTGAAGAATGCGGATAGTCCATTATACAAAACCGTTCAAAAAATCGAACAAAGAATCATCGAAAGCCGTCCTATTGTTCACTTCGATCCGAACATGGTTCATTAAGGGGGATTGGAATGTCAGATATAAAAAATAATGGGCTTGCATATAGAATTCGGACTGGTGTATTGGAAGATGCGGAAGCGGTTTTGGATGTGCAAAATTCCGTTATTTCCGAAGGCGAGTATTTTATTGCCGTATCGGAGGAGTTCAATAAAACATATGAACAGCAACGAGATTGGATACGAAGGTTATTGGAAAATGAACGGGAAACCATCATCGTGGCCGAAATGAATGATAAAGTGGTTGGATGGATAGCCTTTCAATCGGAGAATAGGAAGAGAATGTCCCACAAGGGCTCATTTGGGGTGATGATCAGAAAAAATTTCAGAGGGATGGGATTGGGAAAGGAGCTTATTGAAGCGTTATTGGATTGGGCAGAAGCCAATCCGTTGATTGAGAAGGTGAGTTTAGGAGTTTTTTCCACAAATCATCGGGCAATATCATTGTATAAAAGGCTGGGGTTTGTTGAAGAAGGCCGTAAAATAAAAGAATTCAAGATGAGCGAAAGTGAATACGTTGATGATATTATCATGTACAAAATGGTTTGATCAGACCGAAAGAGCATGAATGGATTCATTACATGCTCTTCCGGTTTGGTTATGTATCTATTTTTATAGTAAAACGATATTTATGTCATGCATTATTTAATTACTCTTACCTTCACTTGCTTTCTTCCCCACGTTAAAGCATCCGCTTCCTTCGCGATGAAGACATCGATTCTGTTTCCTTTTATCGCACCGCCCGTGTCTGCAGCGATAGCTTGTCCGTAGCCTTCGACTTCAACGATGGAGCCTAGCGGAATCACGTTCGGATCGACTGCTATCAGTTTGGCATCATCATATTTTTCTAAATCGACACCCATTCTTGTAGTGCCTGAGCATCCCTCGCAGCTTGCTGTATATGCTGTACTTGTAACCGTCAGTTCTTTAACGGCTGAGCTTGCCGAACTGGCTCTTTCTTCTAATTTACTGATGGTCCGTGCACCGGCTATACCGTCAGCGGATAAGCCCTTTTGCTTTTGAAAGTTGATAACGGCTTGCTTTGTACCTGAACCATAAATGCCATCGACCGTTGATGAGTAAACATCCCAGGCTTTCAATAGCCTTTGCAGTTCAGCTACAGGCCTTCCCATATCCCCGCTTTTCAGTACCTGTATTTTCTGATTCGTTTGTGTTCCTGCTATTCCATCGACTTTCAGCCCTGATTTTTCCTGGAACTTCTTTACGGATTCCTTTGTAATCGGTCCGTAGTAACCTGTTGCTTCATGATAGGGAAAAACCCCTTTTGTCAGTAATAATTCTTGTAATTGTTTTACATCACTATTACTCATCCCAAATGAAAGTGTGCGATCCAAAGCAGCGGCTTCGCCTTTTGTTGGCATGCAAACTCCTAGAATGAATACAGAAGCCGTTAGGATCGTTAATAAAATTTTCTTCATGTTTATCCTCCTCGTTGTTTCCTGCAATTAAACCATTCGTTAAACTATCACTCTTTTAGGCGCAGTTAAGGAAAAACACCGCGAAGGCACTAAGTAATTGTTAAAACATGTAACATATAAAAAAGAAATGAGGCGGACATCGGGTTACCATATCCTTAGTGATTAACTAATTATGGAAAAAATCACCTTCATATGGAAACGGACCGGAACCGTTTGGTTGAACAGGGGCATTCATTCATGTACGTTTAAGTTAATAGAAGTTCTATTTTAAGGTTAAAGGAGGAAATCATTTGATTAAGGCAGTTATTTTCGACTTTGATGGTTTAATTTTAGATACGGAAACGGCTTGGTATGAGGCTTATAAAGAAACGATGGCTTTTTATGAATCTGATTTGCCCCTCGAACATTTTGTTACATGTATCGGAACGGATAATACTGAGCTTAATCAGTACTTTAAAGATCAGTTGGGGGAAAGGTGTAATATTGAAGAAATTGAATCCAGAGCAAAAAGCCTCCATGAAGTAAAGATGAAAACATCACAGGCACGTGAAGGTGTGAAGGATTATTTAGAAGAAGCAAAAAGAAATGGATATAAAATCGCCCTCGCTTCAAGCTCGACAAAAGAGTGGGTCACTCATCATTTGGCGGAACTCGGACTGTTACACTATTTTGAAGTTATTATCACAGGGGATGAAGTCGAGAAAGTAAAACCAGCGCCTGATTTGTATGTAAAGGCAATTGATGTTCTGGCCATTCAGCCGGCAGAAGCCGTAGCATTTGAAGATTCGTTAAATGGGCTTCAAGCGGCCCTGACTGCAGGTTTAAAATGTGTGATCGTTCCTAATCCCGTGACGGAAGCTTTAGCTTTTGAAAATCATCATTTACGCCTCCGTTCCATGATGGATAAGAGCTTGTCTGACGTCATAAAACATATTGAGCAATAAGCGTTCGAAGGAAAGTATAGTATGATAAAGGGATGAAACCGAGCCGAAGATGGCAGAGTCTTCGGTTTTTCTGGTTTTAATGAAAGTTATATTTTGGTGGGGAGGGTGAGTTTATGGGATTGCATATCAATGACAAAGGAGTCCGGCTGCGGGAGGTCAATGAGAGTGATCTTCCAATCTTTTTCGAGCAGCAATTGGATCCTGCCGCAAACTATATGGCTGCCTTCACATCTAAAGATCCATCAGACAAGGCGGTTTTTTTGACACACTGGAAGAACATCTTATCGAACCGGGATATTCAAAAAATGACCATAATCCACAACGGATGTGTTGCGGGCAGTATTCTCAAGTTTGAACAGTTTGGTAACCCGGAAGTGAGTTATTGGATCGGGAAGCAATATTGGGGGAAAGGGATCGCTACAGGGGCACTGCTCCATTTTTTGCCGAAAATAAAAGTCCGCCCTCTTTATGCCCGCGCAGCCAAGGATAATCTTGGTTCCATCAGGGTGCTGGAGAAATGCGGATTTGAAAGATTTGATGAAGACAAAGGTTATTCCCATGCAAGAGGCAAAGAGGTTGAAGAATTCATTTTGAAACTTGAAAGTTAAGATAATAATAACAATATCGTTTAGCCTATGAGGAAACGGGTGACAGACAATGGGATATAAGATTTTTTCCATCATTTTTATTTTATGCGGTCTTTTTGTAATGTGGTTCGCCATTTTTGGCAAAAAGAAAGAGATTAAAGAGATCGGCATACCAACGAATTTCATCGATGTAGTTTTAATGATGATATATAAGCTTTTACCTTCCATTATTAGAAAAATCCTTCTTTTTGCATTGGGTCTGTCCATTTCTATCGGATTTACCTATATATTGATTAAGTTATGAAAAATTTTCCTTATTAGATTAAATAATCCTGAAACTTTATTCTTGCGGAATCGTATTAAATGGTAACGATATATAGGAGTTGTTGCTATTTCGAGGAAAAAAAGTGATGGCAGTGTTTAGGATAATTGGGGCGGGAAGTTGACGCAGACGGAAGGCTTGATGTTATTTCACAATAAGGTCAAGAACGGGAAACCATAAAATTCAAATCTATTGATTGCAGCTGATTCAAGGGGTGTTTATATCCAAATGGAAGAATATCAGTATAGTAATAATATGCATAATATGGTAATGTTGAATTTGTGTGATTTTGGAAATTTATAAAAAAGGAAGGTATTATATGTCTGAATCGGTTCTTAAGGTTCAATCCTTAACTAAAAAAATTGGAAAAGCAACCATCGTAGACAATGTTAGCTTTGAAATAAAAAGCAATGAAATATTCGGTTTGCTTGGTCCGAATGGAGCGGGTAAGACCACGATCATCCGTATGATCACAGGTCTCATCAATCGTACGGGCGGTACTGTCATGATCAATGGCAGTGACCTGGATAATGATTTCGAAGGTGCGATGAATCAATTGGGGGCCATTGTTGAAAACCCGGAGTTCTATAAGTACATGACAGGCAGAAAGAATATCCTGCATTATGCAAGAATGTCATCCAATGACATATCCACTGAGAGAATAGAAGAGGTCATTAAGCTTGTCAAACTGGATCATGCCATCGATAAGAAGGTTAAAACCTATTCATTAGGAATGCGCCAGCGCCTTGGAGTGGCACAGGCCATTTTACATAAACCGTCGTTATTGATTTTTGATGAACCGACGAATGGCTTGGATCCGCAAGGGATCCGCGAGTTTCGTGATTATTTGAAAGTACTGGCAAGTGAAGGCGTCGGGATATTGATTTCATCACATTTACTATCGGAAATGCAATTGATGTGTGATAGTTTTGCCGTTATCGAAAAGGGAAAACTGATCCATACGAAAGAACATATTGTTGATGAAAAAACCGAAACGATCAATGAAGTTCTATTCACTGTCAGTGATGGGAAGCTAGCTAAAAAAATCCTTCAAGAACAGTTTGCGGATATTACGATTCTAAAAAATGGTGCGAAGACAATCTCCGTATCGGCCACCCGAGAACAAACGGCCAATATAAACCGGAGTTTTAATGTAAATGAACTGGATGTCTTTGAAATTGGCATAACCAGAAAATCGCTGGAAGATAAATTCTTCGAAATCACTGAGCAGGAAATGAGGGAGTCTGTATGATGTCCTTAGTAAAAAATGAATGGATGAAAATCTTTTCAAAAGTATCAACTTATATATTCATCGCTTTTCTATTATTGGCAGCATTAGGGGCTGCGGTCATCGATTATAAACTAAGTCCTGACGAAACGAATAAAGATTGGAAGCAAGAGTTAAACGCAGATATCCAAGAACAGCAAAAGGCTTTGGAAGCTAAGGAAATCAGTGAAGATGAAAAAGCCGCCATCATGGAAGACATTAATTACAACAAGCAACTGTTGGCTGATAATATAAACCCTGACTTAAACACGAATTGGACCTATATGGCTGAATGGACTACATCATTAACATCATTTGTCACTTTATTCGTCGTTATAGTTTGCAGCTCACTCGTTTCTTCGGAATTTTCCGATGGCACCATTAAACAACTGTTGATCAGGCCTTATAAACGTTGGAAGATCCTACTTTCCAAATATATTACTTCCCTGTTATTTGCAGCGTTACTACTTGCGAGCCTGCTTATATTCAGTTATCTAATCGGAATCATATTCTTTGGCAATGGTTCGTATTCAGACAAAATCATGGATCCTGCATCTTTCGAATTCAGTCCGGTGGTAGTCGGCGAATATTTCGTAGACATGATCGTTTACTGGATACCAGGATTCCTAGTCATCACGACCATCGCTTTCATGTTAAGCACATTATTTAAAAACCAAGCACTTGCAGTAGGGATATCCATTTTCATCCTATTTGCATCTTCGACATTAAATATGGTCATTCAATCATTCATCGGAAAATACGAGTGGTTAAAATTCGTCTTATTCCCCCACCTTGATTTAAGGGGCTATATTTCCGGAACCATAGAAATGTTCGATGGAGCTACACTTGGATTCTCGATGGGTGTACTCGGCATCTATTATCTTATCTTTTTAGCGCTAACTTTCTTCTTCTTCCAGAAAAAAGATATCACTAATTAAATAGAGCGAAAAACCGAAATCAGTGGCTGATTTCGGTTTTTCTTATTGAGGCCATGAATATTGCCGAGAGTGAAATATAAATGGAAGATTTGTATGCATTGCTATTGCCACATATAAATTGTTTATTCTCTTGAGATCAGGGAGGGAAGAAGTGGTTATTCCCCATCCCAAGGACCTCTGGTATAACTCAGTCTGTAGTCTACGAAGAGACAGTCGTTCATTTAATCGAAAAAATCAGGGTTTTCACGTTTAAAGAATTACCAAGCTTGTCGGGTTCCTTGTCAGGCTCTTCCCCTAAAACCTTAGTCACTCATGCTTTTCTTTATAGATGAAGTAATCGAAGTCTGCGTGCTGACCTTGACCGGATGTATCCTGGCACTGCATGCCCACAAAGGCTCCAGTAAAGAATCCTCCTCCTTGAATATAATCATCAGAGAGCTTGTATGATTGGAATGTGATAGGAATCAGGGTCCAGGTTTCGCCATCGAATGAATAGGAGTATTCGTAAATCGCCGTTTTCACATCCACTCGCAGGTAAACATAGTTGACATCGTGCGGAATGACAATTTCCTTATTCTTAAGCGGCAGATCGAAAGAAAAGTTATCACAGGTCACGAACTCAAGGATTCTTCCCTTTTCCTCGTGCCAGGAAATCTGAAGGGATGTCCAATTTTGCGTATTATAGTAGTTTACTAACCCTGCTGATTGTTGGAAGGTATCCGGTCTGAAAGCTACTTTGGTTTCTGCAGTGAAGGTAAAGTGCTGCCAGCGTCTTGCGACAAAGGCTTGTGTGAATTTAGATGTTAGCGATTCTTTGCCATATATACGTAAATGTCCCGGGTTGTCATTTAGTGAAACGATATCCTCACCAAGTGGGATACGTAAGGTTTGGAAATGTTGATTCAATGTCTTGAAATTGAAATCATCCTTTTCCTCATATCCTTTTTCCCACTTTACTTCCTTGATGTCCGGGCCTTCAATTTCTTTGGACGGTTGATTGCCTCCAACCACATAAGGCCAGTCATTTTTCCATTCCAAGCGTTGGATGGCCGTTTCCCTTCCTAATGGGCAGAATCCTCTTGGATCCAATAGGGGTTGATTGTCCTGAGGTAATGGGCGGCCTGTTAAATGAACTAGAAACCATTCATTTGTATGTGTTTGAATGATGGATGCATGTCCAGATTTTTGCAGCGGATTTCTGGGATATGGCATGGAAGTGATCAATGGATTCTCAGGATGCACTTCATAGGGTCCCCGTAAATTTTCTGAACGGGCGATAGTGGCTTGATGATCATATTTTGTCCCGCCTTCTGCTGTTAACAGGTAGTAATGGCCATTCATTTTATATAAATGCGGGGCTTCCGTCAGTTTGATATCCGTTCCCTTGAAGATGATTTCGGCTTTTCCGATAAGTTTCTTTTGGTCAACACTATATTCCTGGAGCATGATTCCATAAAAATTATGATTGCCGACGCGATGATCCCAATACATGTTAACGAAATACTTCCTGCCATCATCATCATGGAATAGTGATGGATCAAAGCCTGAGCTGTTCATGTGAATGGGTTCTGACCACTCCCCATCGATGGTATCGCAAGTAACCAGGTAATTGTGACAATCCTTCCATTGACCTTCTGTAACCTTCACATCGGTATAGATAAGCCAGAATTTCCCGTCACTAAAAGATAAAGCGGGTGCCCATATCCCCCCGGAATCCGGGTTACCCATCATATTCAATTGACTCAGCCGATTCAGGGGTCTTGATGCCAATCGCCAATTCTTTAAATCCTTTGAATGGTAAATCCCTACACCGGGAAACCATTCAAACGTTGAAACAGCAATATAATAATCTTCCCCTGCGCGGCAAATGCATGGGTCGGGATTGAATCCAGTTAAAATGGGGTTTTGAATCGTTGTCATGGGAATCCACCTCGTATATTGATATTTTTTATGAATAATAGCAATGCAATGAATAACATAAGCAGAGCGGCAATCCAAAAGAGTGTATGCGCTTTCTTTTTCTTGCATGGTCCTTTTTTCAATAGGAAACCATCCCTTGGAGGGAGCTGTGATATCTGTGGAATATCTAAGATGGGCAAAATTCACTACGATTCCCTGCAGGACAGTTTCCTATTCAAATTTAAGGGTTTGTAATCTTTAGAGTATCGCCTCTATATTCGGAATATCATCCTTGAAAAAGTTTTCGACGGAAAATGCTGCTACCCCTAAAGCTGTTGAATGGGTCGATAGCTCTGAAAAATTTATTCGTAAATCTTTTTGGTGAAACCATTGTGTTTGATTGACCATTCGTTTGTTTAATGGATCAGTCAGCCATTGTTTCGCAGAAGCCATCCGATTGCCTATGATGACCTGCTGGGGATTGAAGATATTAATGATGTTATTGATGCCCACGCCTAAATAGTCACCGATATATTCAAATAAGTGAATGGTTTTCAAATCTCCATCTTCCGCAAGAGACAATAAACTTTCCAAGGAAAGCTCCTCGTCTGCAGGTGGGGCTATTCCTAAACGAATGGCTTGTTTCATTAAGGATTGTTCCGATGCATACAATTCCCAGCATCCTACATTTCCACATCTGCACTCCGCACCGTGTATATCGATCGTCATATGGCCCAATTCACCTGAAAGTCCATTATTTCCTCTGTAGAGCTGATCATTAAGAATGAGGCCGACGCCTATCCCGATTCCAACACTTACATAGACAATATTGTTGAAATCCTTGCCGGCACCAAATTTTTTCTCCCCATAAGCACCAGCATTCGCTTCGTTTTCAACGATGACAGGAAGACTGTATCTCGTTTGCATCAATGATTGTAAATCGATGTTTTTCCAACCGAGATTAGGTGCAAGCAAGATTTTTCCGTTTGTGCTGACCGTTCCTGGAACCCCAATTCCAATTCCTACGATACCGTATGGACTTTGCGGTGCAGAAGAGATGAGGTGATCGATGGTTTCGTACAATTTGATCTCAAGTTCTTCGAATGATAGCTCATTGAATTTCAAAGTTTTTTCGTGACAGATATTCCCATCGAGATCTGTTAGCACCCCCAGTAAATAATTGACGCCTAAATCGATACCAATGGAATATCCAGCTGCCTGATTAAAGAGCAGCATGACTGGCCTCCTGCCACCGCTTGATTCGCCTGGTCCAGATTCATAAATGAACTGTTCTTCCAGCAGTTCACTTACGAGGGAAGAAACAGTCCCTTTGTTCAAACCGGTGTGGGCGGCAATATCAGCTCTTGAAATGGGAGAACGATCCTTGATGGTTTGCAGAACTAATGATTTATTTCCTTCCTTGACTACATGTTGATTCCAAGTTTTATTCAATCGATTTTCACCTTCGTTTTTTTAGACTTTATTACATTGTAGCATTTTATAAAACGATTACAAACTTTGTTTGTCGACTAGACAAACGATGTGTTGTTTGATAATCTATTAATAAGCTCAAAAAACAGAATAATCAATATTTTAATATCTTGGGGAGGGTTAGGAATGGGTAAAAAGAAAGCGTTTACATTATTATTTGCCGTTATATCATCTATTTTATTAATCTCAGGTTGTTCAGGCTCGGGTACTGAAAAAGCAAGTTCTGATGACAAAAAAGTGGTTAAATTCATGCATTTATGGCCGGAAGGAAGTTCTAAAACGCATAATCAGATTGTAAAAGAGATCATCGGGGATTTTGAAAAGGAAAATCCTGATGTGAAAATCGACCTGGAGGTACTAAGTAATGAGCAATATAAAGATAAATTAAAAGTACTGTCCACTTCTGATGAATTACCGGATGTGGGGATGACCTGGGCAGCAGGGTTCTTGGAGCCTTATGTTAACGGCAAGAAGTTTGCCCCTCTGGATGATTTATTGGAAGGGGATCTTAAAGACCGTTTCGTATCAGGAACTGCAGAGGCTTACGCAATCGATGGTAAAACCTATGGTCTCCCTTTGGAATTGAATGTTGCGAATGTATTCTATAACAAAGCAATATTTGAAAAATATGGCCTTGAAGTGCCCAAAACGTATGAAGAGTTCGAACAGGTAGTGAAAACGCTATCCGACAAGGAAGTGGCACCCATCGCACTTGGAAATAAAGACCGTTGGACAGGTTCATTATGGTATATGTATTTGGCTGATCGCATGGGCGGTTCAGACGTATTGACAAATGCAATCAATAGATCTGGCTCTTTTGAAGACCCTGCATTGGTTTCGGCAGCGAAAAAAGTCCAGGACCTTGTGGATATGGATGCTTTCGTGAAAGGCTTTAACGGTTTATCCGATGAGGAAGCTAAAAGCATGTTCATGAACGAACAGGCAGCGATGTATTTGATCGCTACTTGGGACTTGCCCAATTACACGACAAATGAAGGGGTTCCCCAAGAATTCAGAGATTCTGTAGGCTATTTCAAATTTCCGACAGTCGACGGGAAAGGGGACATGAACAGTTTCGTTGGCGGACCTGGTGTTGGGTTATTCGTTGCAGAGGATTCGGAAGTAAAAGAAGAAGCGAAGGCATTTACATCATTCTTCGTAAAAGAATGGGGAGAAAAATCCGTGACTAAAGCAGGCGTGATTCCCGCAACTAAAGTGGATGCCGAGTCTTTGGATCTACCGCAAATGTATGTGGATGTGTTGAATGAATTGAATGCAGCAACGAATATCACATTATTTGCTGACGTTCAAATGAATTCAGATGTAGCGCAAGTCCACTTGGATATGATCCAGGCTTTGTTCGGTAAGGAAGTAACACCGAAAAAATTCGCAAAAGAACATGAAGAGGCCCTTTCGAAAGAATGAATGATTGATAGAAATTGATTTCACTTTATGTAATCTTAGTCAAAACATGAGGAGGGCATATCCTTGATGATGGATGGTCCTTTTCAACTTTTTATAACGATGGGGTTGAATGGTTATGAATAAAGTAATGTCCAATAAGTGGATTATAGCCTTGTACGTCCTTCCTGCACTCTTATTAATCGCTGTACTCATATTCATCCCATTATTTTTAACGGGATATTATGGATTGATGAAGTGGGATGGTATCGGCCCCATGGAATTCATTGGGCTGGAAAATTACACCGAAGCATTGAAAGACGATAAATTTTGGTATAGTGCCTGGCATTCCTTTTTGCTGGCGATATTCTCTACACTCAGTTTAGTGATCTATTTAGCAATATCACTTGTGTTAGCTTCAAAAATAAAAGGATCCGATCTAT
This sequence comes from Peribacillus sp. NPDC055009, assembly GCF_053608705.1. Lineage (NCBI taxonomy): Bacteria > Bacillati > Bacillota > Bacilli > Caryophanales > Bacillaceae > Peribacillus > Peribacillus sp. NPDC055009. Next base: position 20,295 of record NZ_JBSGVZ010000031.1, read on the forward strand.
TAAGGAAAATATATTTGATTCCGATGCTTTTGTCTTCAGTTGCGATAGCTCAGCTTTGGATTAAGGTGTTTAACCCGACGAACGGAATGTTGAATAGTCTGCTTATGGCAATCGGGGTCGAAAATCCCCCGGCATGGCTGGCGGAGCCAACTATTGTGCTCTATGCGATATTCATCCCGATCTTATGGCAATATGCCGGTTTTTATATTTTGATTTATTATGCAGCTTTGAAAAACATACCTGAGTCATTGGTGGAAGCGGCAAAAATCGATGGGGCAACCAGTTTTCAAATCGCTTGCAAAATCAAATTGCCATTAATAATGGGTGTGGTTAAGGTGACCATAGTATTGGCTGTGGTCGGATCCTTGAAATACTTTGACCTGATTTACGTAATGACTGGCGGCGGACCGAACGGATCTAGTGAGGTCATGGCATCCTACATGTATAAGCTGGCCTTCTCGAGCAATAACTTCGGCTATGGCAGTGCAGTTGGCTTTTTGTTATTGATCATCACCCTGATCGTGACGGTCTTCGTCCGTAAAGTTACAGCGACAAAAGAAGAAATCCAATACTAAGGGAGGGTTACATAATGGGGCGCGTGGGTTACTTTTTTCTCTATCTCTTATTAACGCTGGTAGCTGTTTTTCAAATCTTCCCGGTCATTTGGCTATTCCTGTTTTCCTTAAAGGATAACCGTGAAATCTTCTCAGGTTCTCCGTTTGCATGGCCAGCTGAATTAAGATGGGAAAATTATGTGAAGGTTTGGGAAAGCGGTATAGGCGTTTACTTCTGGAATAGTATTTGGATTACAGGCATAGCGATCATACTTACCGTTTTATTAGCGAGCATGGCCACTTTCGCCATTTCACGGATGAGGTGGAAATTAAGCAAGCTTGTGTTGGGATTGTTCATGGTTGGCCTGATGATCCCGATTCATTCCGCAATAATCCCCTTATTCAGCATGTTCTTAAATATTAATCTGATTGATAATCCATGGTCGATCGTTATAACGTATACGGCTTATAACTTGCCCATCACCATGATGATCCTGCTTGGGTTCTACTATACTTTGCCGGTTGAAATAGAAGAGGCAGCCATCATAGATGGATGTTCTGTCCACCGGATGTTCTTCCAGGTCATTCTTCCGATGACGTTACCGGTCATGTCCACAACCGTCATTATCAATATGATTTATAATTGGAATGAATTTGTATTCGTCAATACGTTTATAAGTTCAGATAAATATAAAACGCTGACAGTGGGCATCCAAAACTTCATCGGGCAATATATGACGGACTGGGGGGCAATCGGGGCTACATTAATCATTAGTATCCTACCGATATTGCTTGCATTCGTCTTCTTTAGCAATAAAGTCGTCGAAGGGATTTCTTCGAGTGCCGTGAAAGGATAAAGAGCGATAAAATAAATCACCACACCGAAGCGAATCGATAAACGGTGGGTGATTTTTTATTTATTTATTCTGTTTTCCTTGGACTTTATTGAAAGCATGTAAACAAAGCCACATTGTAATGAAGGCATAAGTGCTTCCGCCGAAAATGAAGGCCAGTGCCGGAAGTGTTCTCATCACCATGAAAAGCAAGCCTAGGCAAAGCAGGATTAAAAAGCTGTTGAGCGGATTGATCAACATGATCAAAAAAGCATTCTTCATGACCTTGAACACAGGTAAGTCATAATGAACAAAGGCAGGAAATAGATAGAATATGAATATAGTGAATACTAAGATGAAGGCGAATAACGGGATGTAAGTCCATGTCAAAACATCGTTTATATGATTCTGGATATAGTAGAGGTCGATGCCGATGATGCCGGCAATGGCTGTGATGAATATTCCCAGTCCATTACTTTTCAAGAAATCGCGTTTGAAAAATTTCCAGTAGGTATTAAAGAGGGGAATATCCGTGTTTCCTCTTAACCAATCCCGGATGATTGCGAACATGGCTGTTGTGGATGGAAAGAATCCGAAAAGGACTCCGCCTGCAATAGTGAAAAATATCCACAGAATATGCAGGTAAGCGAATTTAGTGATCCATTCAAGTATGTTATAAATGACCCGGCTGGCATTGTCCATAAATGTGTCGTTCCTCCTTGAAATGAGTTGCATGATGGGTGAACTTAGAGAGGGAGCGGCTTAATTCACGCCAATAATAAGGCTACATTACTCATTTTACATGATTAACTAGTAAAATGGGGGTATTTTCATAAACTTAGTTTATCTAATATACAAACTAACTTAGTGTTGCTATAATGGAAATGTAAGCAGTTACATTTACCGGATATCATTCATGAAATAATAAGGGGGTAAAAACAATGTCCTATTTTAACAACATCAGTAAAATAAATTATGAAGGTGCCACCTCTTCAAATCCATATGCATTTAAATTTTACAATCCGGAGGAGGTCATCGGCGGGAAGACAATGAAGGAATACCTGCGTTATGCCGTGGCATATTGGCATACATTCACTGCCGATGGGTCAGATCCATTTGGTGCAGGCACGATGATCCGTCCATGGGACAAATTCAGTGGAATGGATATGGCAAAAGCGCGTGTAGAAGCGGCCTTCGAATTCTTTGAAAAACTAGGTGTACCATTCTTCTGTTTCCACGACGCCGATATTGCTCCTGAAGGAAGTAATTTGAGAGAAACCTATAACAACTTAGATGAAATCGTCGCAATGATCAAAGACTATATGAAAGATAGTCAAACCAAATTGCTTTGGAATACGGCGAATAACTTCACGAACCCCCGTTTCACTCATGGCGCAGCATCTTCAAATAATGCGGATGTTTTCGCCTATTCTGCTGCGAAGGTAAAAAAAGGATTGGAAATCGGTAAGGAACTAGGCGCGGAAAACTATGTATTCTGGGGCGGACGTGAAGGATATGAAACGCTGCTTAACACCGATATGAAGCTTGAATTGGATAACCTCGGGCGTTTCTTCCATATGGCGGTCGATTATGCGAAAGAAATCGGGTTCGATGCACAATTACTGATTGAACCAAAACCGAAAGAGCCGACAACACATCAATACGATTTCGATGTAGCGACAGGTCATGCATTCCTGCAGAATTATGGTCTCCAAGATCACTTCAAATTTAATATTGAAGCAAACCATGCCACTCTTGCCGGCCATACATTCGAACACGAGCTTCGCTATGCACGGATAAATGATATGCTTGGATCCGTTGATGCCAATCAGGGAGATCCATTATTGGGCTGGGATACGGATGAGTTCCCAACCGACTTGTACTCTACAACCCTAGCAATGTATGAAATCATTAAAAATGGCGGTTTAGGCCGTGGTGGCTTGAACTTTGATGCTAAAGTCCGTCGTGGTTCATTTGAATTGGAAGACCTATTCCATGCACACATTGCAGGAATGGACAGTTTTGCAGCCGGCCTGAAGGTTGCCCAAAAGTTGATCGACGATAGAATCCTTGATGATGTGATTGAAAACCGCTATAGCAGCTATACAGAAGGAATCGGGTTGGAAATCGTCGAAGGGAATACAGACCTTCGTAAACTGGAAGAATATGCGCTTGGATTGAAAGAAATCAAAAATCAATCAGGACGCTTGGAGAAAGTTAAAGGGACGATCAACCAATATTTGTTAAGAGCTTACGCAGGGGAATAAAGCTTAATAGAATGAGGTGCTGCCATGAAATACGTAATCGGTATCGATCTGGGGACAAGTGCGGTAAAAATTTTACTCGTGAATCAACATGGCGAGGTCATGCAGGAAGTAGCTAAATCCTATTCATTGATTCATCTGAAAACAGGCTACAGTGAACAGGACCCTGACACGTGGGTGGAACAGACAGTTGCCGGGCTTGCCGAGCTACTGAAAAGCTTTGATGGAAACCCGGAAGATATTGAAGGGATCAGCTTTTCCGGGCAAATGCATGGACTTGTCCTGCTGGATGAAGAAAACCGTGTATTGCGTGATGCTATCCTTTGGAATGATACGCGGACGACCGATCAGTGTCAGACCATTTATGACACGGTCGGGGAAGAACGACTGTTGGAAATAACGAAAAACCCTGCATTGGAAGGATTCACTTTACCCAAAATCCTATGGGTGAAAGAGCATGAGCCTGAAGTATTTAAAAATGCAGCGAAATTCGTCCTTCCAAAGGATTACCTGAGATATAAACTGACTGGGGAATTACATATGGAATACTCCGATGCAGCCGGCACATTATTATTGAATGTCAGCGAGAAGGAATGGAGTAAAGAAATCTGTGAGATGCTTGGTCTTGATATCGGGCTATGTCCGACATTGGTCGAATCACATGCGGAAGTGGGCAGGATAACGGACGAAGTGGCAGAACGCACGGGGCTAACCGTTTCCACCCGTGTATTTGCAGGCGGTGCAGACAATGCTTGCGGTGCCATTGGCGCTGGCATTTTAGAAGACGGTAAAACACTCTGCAGCATCGGCACTTCAGGGGTGATATTGTCCTATGAAGCAAGGGATGACAGGGGTTTTCAAGGAAAAGTCCACTACTTTAATCATGGTGCACCTGATGCCTTCTACACGATGGGAGTAACCTTGGCAGCAGGCTACAGCCTCACTTGGTTTAAAGAAGTTTTTGCCAAAGGTGAATCATTTGAAACGTTATTGGCAGATGTAGGTGATGTGCCCGTCGGATCTAATGGACTTTTATTCACTCCGTACTTAGTGGGCGAAAGGACCCCGCATGCAGATGCGGCAATACGCGGAAGCTTCATTGGAATCGATGGCTCCCATCAGCGTAAAGACTTTGTACGGGCGGTGCTTGAAGGCATCACTTTCTCCTTGAATGAATCCATTGATATCTTCCGCAGGAGCGGAAAAAATATCGATACAATCATTTCGATTGGCGGAGGTGCCAAAAACGAAGCGTGGCTGCAAATGCAAGCGGACTTATTCAATTCGAAAATTGTCAGGCTATCAAGTGAACAAGGCCCAGGCTTGGGGGCAGCCATGTTAGCGGCTTATGGCTGCGGCTGGTTCGATTCTTTAAAGGAATGTGCAGCCCAATTCATAAAAGAAGAGAAACAGTACATGCCCAATAAAGAGAATGCTGAAAAGTATGAAGCCTTATTCCTGATTTACCAAGAAATCTATGCACAAACAAAGAACTTGAATGAAAAACTATTGGAATATCGCAATTGATGATTCATAAGCTTTATTGAAACTTAATATAAATATTCAATTCCCGTCCCCTTTAAATGGAACGTGTAAAAAGACCACGAGCGATCGTGGTGTTACACCTCTGTTTGAAGGGGATTTTATCATGGGAAAAAACGGAGGGTATCTGAATCTACTAGATATACTCTTCTTACTTCGATTGGATCATTGAATCTGGTACAGAATGAAACCTTAACCAATTTTATCCGTATAAGATAATATAAGGATATTTTAGTTGGGTAATAGGGGTGCAAAATGAATGAAAAAAAGGTTCTGTTAATTGGACTTATAGGATTCTCTTTATTTTTAATAGGTATGATCATATCACAATGGACGGTTTTTGGAGTAGCGATCGGGATAGGCGGAGGATTCATAATGGGAATCAGTTCTGTTCTGTTTTCTAGTTAGTTCCTCCTTTTTAGTTTTACAACAGGGAAGATAGTCGAAAATGACTTCACGCGCGAATCGACTAATTCAGTTAGGTTAAAGTTCAAAAAGGAAAACGGTATTGCCAATACTTTATTTCCGATATGGATGGAGTAGATTTAAAGATGGGGAAAATGCATTATAAACGAAAGTTAATCATTGTACTTATTATTATTGGAACAGCATTAGGGCTCTATGTGTACTCGGCATTCTCTGAGAAATTGACAAAATCAACAGATTTGTCTGATGAATCCATCGGGGGATTTAAAGTGTTGGATAACATATCGAGTCCAGAATTCATTAGGGAATATGGTGAACCCATCGATCAGGATAATAACTATTCATATAATTATTATTATTGGAAAGGCGGGTTAAAAACGGCCTCTATAAATTCAGACGAAGATAAAGGGAAAATTGTGCGGTTAATCATTTCAAGTACGGACGACGCTCCATTTGAAAGCTCCCTTCAAACAAGCAAAGGGATTAAATTAGGGAGTAAGAAAGCAGAAGTTCTTTCGAAGTACGGAGATCATTATTATAAAAGTTATGAACAGGGAGCGGACATTATCGGCTACATTGACCATAAACGAAATATTACCTTAGAATTTTGGTGTGTTCAAGGTGGAAAGGTTGCAGAAATACGATTGGATGATGCAGATGTTATTTGATGTTTTTTCACCGAAAAGAATGATTAGAATCTAATTTAAAGTAAGATTTTATAGGAGTGTTCCATATTAAACAATTTGGCCGTTTAAGTGAATAAGAAAGCGATGCGATAAAGAATATGTTCATTAAAAATTTCATCTATCATTACATCATTTATCCGATCATATTTGTTGGGATATATGCATTATTTGCTATTTTTAAGCTTGATGATACCCCCGTTCCTATAAGTGATGCTATGCATATGATTTTAATCTATTATTTTGCAATTAGTATGTATAATGCTTTGCCTACCATAAAATCTAACCGTAATAAAAAAGGCAGCCAATAAAAACGGTACTCAATGGAATTTACATATTTTTGCATGAATTCCGAAACCATTTATCCACGTTATCCGTATATGTAATTATGAACGGTGCTGGGAAGCTCCGGTATTTATAAGCATTTATCATTTTAATAAATTTGGGAGATGAAGGATCATGAGCGAAAAGGGTTGTATGAAATGCGGAAGCAATGATGCTGCTAAGAAGGATGTAGCCATGACAGGAACTGGCTTGTCAAAAATGTTCGATGTCCAGAATAATCAATTTACGGTTGTGTATTGCAAGCAGTGCGGTTATTCGGAGTTTTATAATAGGCAATCATCTGCAGGCAGTAATCTGCTGGATCTATTCTTGGGATGATCATCGGTACGACAAGAATCCCCTTTTCATGAAAAGGGGATTCTTGTTTTTTTCATACTGCCCATTACCCGATGAAGTGATCTTGAACGACTTTTGTAAATTCCTTGGCGACGGGTGTAAGGTGTTTAGATGATTTCATGACCAATCCGATCTCCCGGGAAAGTTCCGGGTTCAAGGGCATGCTTTTGAGGCGTTCGGGTTTTTCCGGTAAAGCCAGGTCTGGCATAATCGTGATGCCTAATTTTCCTGCTACCATTGAGAGCACGGTTTGATTGTCTTTAATGTCGTATGAAATGTTTGGTTTTATCTTGGCTTCCAGGAATCTATCTTCTATGAGTGTTTCACAGCCAGATCTCAGCATGATGAATGGTTGATCAATGAAGTCTTCCAGGTTCAATGAGGTTTTCCCTGAAAGCGGATGGCCTTCGTATACGACAGCTGATAAAGGATCATTTAGCAAAGGGATGAATTCCACGTTCTTTACTGGTTTTGCTGCAAAGCCGATGTCCACTGTTCCTTCTTCGATCCATGTTAAGATTTCCTCATATCCACCTTCATGAATCAGCAAATCGATATTAGGGTATTTTTCTTTAAAGATAGAGAATAGCTTTGGTATGAATCTGGCAGTGAAGCTTGGAAAACTGCCAATCGTTATTTTACCGATTTCCATTCCATTCACAGCTGCAATCTTTTGTTCGATATGTGCAAGGTTGGCAGCGATGGCCCGCATATGTGGAATAACTTGTTCTCCCGCAGTCGTGAGTGTTATTCCTTTTCGGTCACGCTTCAATAAAGTCACACCAAGTTCCGTTTCAAGTGCTGTAATGTTATGGCTCACGCCTGATTGAGTCAGTCCGATCCGGTCTCCCGCTTTCGTAAAACTTCCGTGTTCAACAACATGTAAAAAGACTTCCAGTTGAAAAAAATTCAAATGCCCCACACCCTTCTTTTATGAATTATACATGAGAAACTCTAATCCAAGTAATGAAAAACATTCATTTTACTTATGATTTGGTCGAGAATACAATAAAATTACAAATTAAAATACGAATGGGTGATGGGAAGATGATGAAACGGAAATACGGGCAAATTTTTTCACCGTACACGCTTTCTAATGGAACGGTTCTTAAAAACAGGATTGTAGTTGCGCCGATGACCACATATTCAGGTCAAGAGGATGGCTTGGTTTCTGACGAGGAATTAGCTTACTATAAAAGAAGGGCAGATGGACCTGCGTTGTTCATTACTGCAGCTGCCGCCATTTCCCCTGTTGCGACAAGCTTTCCCCGGCAAATGAAAGTATATGATGAACAAAGCATCGCTGGACTCACTGAGCTTTCAAAAACAATCAAATCCAAAGGTGCAAAAGCCATTCTCCAGCTTCATCATGGTGGAAGCGAGAGCCTTCCAAGCTGTACAGGCCGAGAAAAAATGGTTAGTCCGAGCGGAATCATTGCAAGCGTTTATAAAGGAATGGGCGAAGAGTACATTCCAAGGTCAATGAGCCACACTGAGATTCTATCCACTATTCAAGACTTTGGAAGAGCCACCCGCCATGCCATTCGTTCAGGATTCGACGGTGTGGAAATCCATGGAGCGAATGGCTATCTCCTTCAGCAGTTTTTCTCACCCCACTCCAACAGACGGAGAGATCATTGGGGAGGGAGTTTGAAGAATAGAATGCATTTTCCACTCGCTGTCATCGCGGAGGTGAAGCGGATCTGTGATCTATATGCAGACAAGGAATTCGTTATTGGGTATCGCTTCTCCCCCGAAGAACCGGAAGAAGGCGGATTGAAAATGGAGAATACAGTTGCATTGGTAGATGAATTGGCAACTCAGGGGCTTTCCTATTTACATCTTTCTGTTAAAAATGTCTGGTCCATGCCTAGAAGCGGATTGAACAGGGGATTGACAAGGACCGAAATTCTCCGCGATGTCATCGCTGACAGGACCAGTTTCATATCTCTTGGATCGATTCATACTCCAGAGGAAGCAAATGCTGTGCTTGAGAAAAATATACCGCTTTTCGCATTAGGAAGGGAATTACTGATGGAACCGGACTGGGCCGCCAAAATAAAGGAAGGCAGGGAAGATGAGATCATGACAATCTTGCCGCGAGATAGCAGGTGCAAATTAAGTATTCCGGATCAAATGTGGGCGAATATCATTACTCGTGACGGCATGCCCGAGAAATGATAGTATTAATGTAAAAATGGAAATTTCATGAGGGGAAATTAAATGAATAAAATAGCACTTCTTCAACTGTCTCTAGCCATGACAATCTTCGGTTCTGTCGGTTTCTTTTCGGAACTTTCAGGACTTCCTGCATTGGAATTGGTTTTTGTTCGCTGCATTTGTGCTGCCGTATTCTTATGTACAGCCTGGATGATTACCGGACATTTCAAGAACGAAATATGGAATGGCAGGGAGGTAATGCTCATCATTTTCTGCGCGGTGGCCAACTTGTTAAACTGGATATTCCTCTTTAAATCTTTTGAGCTGATATCAGTGACAATCGCCATTTCGCTTTATCATTTAGCGCCAATCATTGTACTCATTATAGGGAGCTTCATCTTTAGGGAGAAAATGAATTTATTCTCCATCTTGGCCATTTCCCTTTGCTTCATTGGCACATTACTCATTATGGGAACAGATGGATTTCGATCATCATCTCCTGAATGGGAGGGCATCATGTATGGAATCATTGCTGCATTTTTCTATGCGGCAACCATGCTTTTAGGAAAGAGCATTACAAAGACCAGTGTATATGCGACCACATTTCTGCAAATGTTCATTGGATTTCTATTACTGATTCCTTTTGTCGATTATTCCATATATACAACTTTAAATTCTTCCGAATGGTTTTATACGGTTCTTACCGGCATCATCCATACAGGCGTCGTGTATTTGCTGTTTTTTAATAGTATTCGCCATTTGCCTACAAATGTAGTATCTTTCATGATTTTTGTCGATCCGGCAGTTGCCATCCTTTTGGATATTCTGCTTTCAGGATTTAAACCGGACGGTATTCAAATTCTGGGTATTTCCTTGATATTTATTGGGGTGGTCTATTCACTTAAAACGACTAGACCGACTGAAAATGATGTCATGCAGAAAAGGCCGCACACAATGTGAGGCCTTTTTCCTTTATGCATTTACCTATTGATTAAAATGATAGACATCCCAAATGTCAGGGGTTTCTGATCCAATGTACCAAGCAGCTGCACCGCCTAGATGATTTTGTTTTACCAGGTCAATCCGGAGCTTGATCGATTTTTTATCCTCTATCCAAATTTGATGCTTTTTCCCTTTGGAAGTATAGACCACGTAATTTTGTTGAGTCTTTTTATCCCATACCTTTTTAAGTTTTTGAGATGAAATGATTTTGTTGACCTCAGCCATGGTACGGTCATGACTTATCACTTTTTTGGTCGACAAATCGGTCACCCATTCTCTCGTATAAAATGGTACAGCCAATATGATCTTATGAGCAGGTACTTCTTTCATTAAAAGCTTGGTTCCTTCTTTGATCCAAGGTAACGAGGAAACGGACCCGGCTACTGGGCTCCCTCCCCAATGCTCGTCATAACCCATTATGATTATATAGTCCGCTATTTTGCCAAGTGCTTTCCTATCTAGGCTTTTTGACCAATAAGGGTCTTCATTTTCTCGGGTGACATCCACAGACACTTTAATTCCATGCGGTTTTAGTGCCTTTTTTAGTTCGCCTATGAAAAGTACAAAGTCCTTCTTATTTTTTGGGTCGATGTTTTCGAAATCTACATTTATTCCATCACTTTTGGTTTTAACAAGTGAATCCCGTAAAGTTGAAACCAATTTCTGGCGTTTTTTTGTATTGCCTAGTACTGAACCAGTTAAAACAGGGTCAAATTTATTCCCGATAAGCTGCCAAACTTGTTTTCCTTGTTTATGTGCAGCTTGGATGTATTTTGTATCTACAGAAACCGAAACGTAATTACCGGTATCCGTCAGCGTATAAGAACGGGGAGAAACTACATTCAAATTGGGTTGTTTAAGTTGCTGGGTATAGTTTTCTTTCGATCCATTATGCTTCCAGCCCATGACGATACGGTTTTGCGCCTTTTTTTGAAGCTGGGATTTCTTTATCCATCCCTTTTTTCCGCCAAGCAATTGGACCTGGTAGTAATAATCCGGAACCTTCAATTTTTGGCCCACTTTAAGGGTAACCGAACTTAAGTTATTTAATTTCGTCAAATCACTTGTTGTTACCTTGTATTTAGTAGAAATCTTCCATAATGTATCTCCTGATACAACCTTATGAATCTTATATTTCTGGGGAATCTTCAGGTTTTGGCCGACAGTTATTTCGGAAGATGTTAATTTATTTTCTTTTTGTAGCGCACTTACTGTAACACCATATTGATTTGCTATTTTCCATAGTGTGTTTCCAGTCTTTACTTTATGAATGATGGGCCCAGCGGAATCCCCTACTGAAGAAGAAATGACGGGAAACGCCTCGCCCTTTTTTAAAGTCTTTAATAGAGTTGAACCTAATTTAGGAGAACTAAACACTTTTGTATTGTCCACTTTAACAGAACCTATGTATTGGGTTTTACTTGATGAATGACCACTGGTTGGAAAAAGACACATACAAAGAAGGCTTAACATAATAAAACATCTATAGAATTTTTTCACAATTATTTTATTCCCCTTTGTAAAATTTAACTTTACTAGTTTACTATGGAGAATAGCTTTAAAATAGAGGTACATTGTGGAAAGGCATTTCTAACCTTTGTGTGGGTTGAATAAATCTGTTCGTGGGTCGAATTAATTCGTGTGTAGATAGAATTAATTCATGTGTAGGTCGAATAATTTCGCTGTAGGACGAATTAATTCATGTGTAGGTCGAATTATTACGCTGTAGGACGAATTATTTCGCTGAGGGTCGAATTAATCCAAGTGTAGGTCGGATTATTACGCTGAGGGTCGAATTAATTCATGTGTAGGTCGAATTATTTCGCTGAAGGAAATTATTCCTTATGAAGACCGTTAATTCGTAAGTTCTAGTCCATATATGAAGAAGGGGAGATTTCATATGTCACATTTTGCATTACAGTTTCATGAATTTAACGCATGGGCAAACGAACAAATCTTTAACCGCTTAAAAGAGCTTCCAAAGGATGTTTACCATCAAGAAGTACAAAGTGTGTTTCCATCGATATCGAGTGTGATGGCCCATGTGTATCTTTCCGATTTGGGGTGGGTGGAGGTTTTTTCCGGTAAAAGCATGAAACATGCATTGGAGTTGGCTGAACAACTGAAGGAACAAACAGAGTCAAAGGAATTAGAGGAAATGGAGGCCATGTTTTTTGAGTTGTCCGGTCGGTACAAATCGCTGCTTGGTCAAAAAGAAAATTTAGATAAGCCTATTATAATTGAGAATCCAGCTGGCGGTCTAATGAAAACAGGTGTTGCCGAATTGATTCCGCATGTCGTGAACCATGGAACATATCACCGTGGCAATATCACAGCTATGTTGCGACAAATGGGTCATGCCTCTACTTCAACGGATTACGGTCTTTATTTATTTGTAAAAGGAGGGTAACTGGATTTCATTTGCTTACTGCTGGGACTTTTAGCCTGACATTGAAAAATTGACAGTCCTGTTCTTAATGTGAGGCTACCTGTCATTTTGAAGATAATGAAATCCTATACATGTGAGCAGGTTAACCGGTTTTTACTGGTTGGCCTTTTTTACGTTTGCAGCTGGAAATGACTAGTACATGACATTTGTCATCTTCTAGTCATGACACCTGGTACTAATAATTTCAGGTTGATTTCTTTATACTATGTAATAACGACAAATAAAAGGAAGTGCAATTGAATAATGACCTTGCAAAATACGAAGAACTTGAAAAAACAAATTGCTCCTTTTGAACAATCAACGACAAAGCAAAGTATATGGCAGATCATCAATACCTTGGGGCCATTCATTATTTTATGGTACCTAGCATATATAAGTCTTTCCGTTTCTTATTGGTTAGCTTTAATTCCTGCTGTGTTTGCTGCTGGCTTCTTGACAAGAATATTCATCATATTTCATGATTGTACGCATCATTCATTTTTCAAAAACCGCCGTGCGAATAGAGCAGTCGGTACGATCATGGGTGTTTTGACTTTATTCCCGTTTGATCAATGGGGACATGAGCATTCTGTTCATCACGCAACAAGCGGTAATTTGGATAAACGGGGTACAGGGGATATTTGGACCCTTACGGTCGATGAGTATTTGGCTGCACCGTTTAAACTTCGTTTTGCCTATCGTTTTTATCGCAATCCAATTGTTATGTTCGGTTTGGGACCAATTTATGTTTTCCTTCTTAAAAATAGATTTAACCGTAAAGGCGCTAGAAAGAAGGAAAAAAATAATACGTATTTGACTAATGCATTAATCGTCGTTTTAGCGGCATTGCTTTGCCTGGCAGTAGGCTGGCAGTCGTTCCTTCTTGTACAAGGTTCCATTTTCATGATTTCTGGTTCAGTCGGCATTTGGCTGTTTTACGTCCAGCATACATTTGAGGACTCTTATTTTGAAGAAAATGAGGAGTGGGAATATGTATTGGCAGCAGTGGAAGGAAGTTCTTTTTATAAACTTCCAAAACTGATGCAGTTCCTCACTGGTAATATCGGTTACCATCATGTTCATCATTTAAGTCCAAGGGTACCTAACTATAAATTGGAAATGGCGCACAACAATACGCAGCCTTTAGAGAACGTTCCAACGATTACTCTTACGACAAGCTTGCGCTCACTCCGTTTCCGTTTATGGGATGAGGAATCCAAGAATTTTATCGGTTTCAAAGATATAAAATATTTAACGAAAAAAAGCGTTCCCGCTCAAGTGAAATCTGAACTGTAACGTTCATGTATCATACCAGACTCCCTTAATAATCCTCGGATTTGGGGGAGTCTTTGCTTCATATAAGGAACTCGATAAAGGAGAGAACTTAAAATGATTCGAATTGTCATTGCAGAGAATCAGCAAATGCTGTTAGAGGCAATAAGTTCTCTACTCAATCTTGAAGAAGATATAGAAATTGTCGGGCAAGCCGGTAATGGAGAAGAGGCGGTGGCTCTTGTACACCAATTACAGCCTGATGTGTGTATCATGGATATGGAGATGCCTGTAATGAGCGGACTTGAGGCAGCAGAAGCATTAAGGTCAATTGAATGTAAAGTGGTCATTTTAACGACATTCCGAAGGACTGGTTATTTTCAACTCGCACTAAAGGCTAATGTAAGTGGTTATTTATTGAAGGATAGCCCGGGTGAAGAGTTAGCTTGCTCGATTCGCAGCATAATGGATGGCAAGCGAATATATTCCCCAGAACTTATAGATGAGTCTTCCAGCAATAATGGCCGGGAAATGGGAGTGTTAGGTTTGTTAGCCGATGGTCAATCAAAAATTGAGCCGTCTAATCAGCAAAGCGGCACAATTGGAACAGTAAGGAAATATTTTTCCACCATCAAAGATAAAATCAAGTTACCGGCTGGTTAGGATTTGTTTCTTAAATCCTGTTGACACGTTTTTTTAAATTGTGTACGATGGATTAAATTATAATATTGAAAATTCTGTGATAAAGAGAGTAGTTCATTTTGAAATGGAAAGCGAGTTAGGGATGGTGGGAGCCTAATGCAGGACGGATGAATGAAGCGCACTTTGGAGAAATTTCTTGAACCGTTTAGTAGGGAATATCGGGGAGTCACCTCGTTAACAATGGAAAGTGGTCACAATTTGTGGCAACTAGAGTGGTACCACGGGAATTCATGCTCTCGTCTCTTATTTAGAGGCGGGGGCTTTTTTGTTTAGGAGGGAAAATGACGATGAATAAACCAATTGCAGAATTGATTTCAACTGCTTTGAACAATGAAATGCCAGCTAGTGAAATAGAAAAATTAATGGAAAAGCCAAAATTGATGGAATTAGGCGATGTCGCCTTTCCATGCTTTACTCTTGCGAAAAAATTCAGAAAGTCGCCTCAGGTGATTGCGTCTGAAATAGCCCAACAATTAAATAGTAAGTTGATCCAAGAAGTGAACGTTGTGGGTGGTTATCTGAATATCTTCGTCAATCAACAGCTGGTGACGGAAAACGTGCTGCAAACGATATTAAGTGAAAAGGATCAGTATGGTTCGATGCAGCCTGTACAGGAAAATGTCGTGATTGATTATTCCTCCCCGAATATTGCCAAACCTTTTTCCATGGGGCACTTACGCTCAACGGTCATAGGGAATGCACTGGCTAACATCGCTGAAAAAAGTGGCTACAATGCCGTGCGTATTAATCATTTAGGAGATTGGGGCACGCAATTCGGCAAGTTGATTGTCGCATATAAGCTGTGGGGCGACAAAGAGGCAATCGAAGCTTCGCCGATTCAGGAATTATTGAAGATCTATGTGAAGTTCCATGATAGAGCCGAAAGTGATGAATCGTTGAATGAACAAGCACGAGCAAGCTTCAAGTCGCTTGAAGATGGGGACGAGGAAGCACTGGCATTGTGGAAATGGTTCAGGGATGCGTCTCTAAAAGAGTTTGAGACGATTTATGATTTATTGGGCATCCGTTTTGATTCCTATGCCGGCGAAGCGTTTTACAATGACAAAATGGATGCGGTTGTCGGGGAACTAAAAGAAAAAGGCTTACTTACCCTATCCGAAGGTGCCTATGTCGTGCAATTGGAAGATATGCCGCCTTGTTTGATTACGAAAACGGATGGTGCGACACTTTATGCCACGCGTGATTTAGCTGCCGCCATGTATCGTAAAAAACAGTATGAGGCGAAGAAAACATTTTATGTTGTCGGAAACGAACAATCCCTGCACTTTAAACAACTCTTTAACGTCATTGAAAAAATGGGGTATGAATGGTCAAAAGATTTGCAGCACGTAGCTTTTGGCATGATGTTAAAAGATGGTAAGAAAATGTCGACTCGTAAAGGGAAAGTCGTGCTCCTTGCGGATGTATTGGCAGAGGCGATCGAAACTGCGAAGCGCAATATTGAAGAAAAAAATCAAGCGCTTGAACAGAAGGAACTGGTTGCAAGACAGGTCGGTGTCGGAGCGGTAATTTTTAACGATTTAAAAAATAACCGCATGAACGATATTGATTTTTCATTAGAACAAATGATGAATTTTGAGGGAGAAACAGGTCCATATGTACAGTACACATATGCGCGAATTTCCTCATTGCTTGAAAAAGGTGAATTTAACGAGCAGGCCATCCATTTTGACGCTTTAGGTGAATATGCGTGGCCAGTCATCCAGCTGCTGGAGCAATATCCGAGCATTGTCCAAAAATCGTTTGAACAAGCCGACCCATCACAAATCGCGAAATTCAGCTTGCATTTATCGCGTGCATTCAATAAGTATTATGCACATACAAAAATTCTAGTTGAAGACGAATGGAAACAAATGAAGCTCTCATTCGCTTTTTCCGTAGCGATTGTATTGAAGGATGCGCTAAGTTTATTGGGAATTTCCGCGCCGAAAAAAATGTAAAGGTAAAATGAAAGAATCCATTTTTAACTTTCAAAATGGATTCTTTAAAATCTTATTCAATGACATCAAACCATAAGGGGGATTTATCATCAATTTCACCGTTGTAATTGATCGTGATTTCTTCGCCAGCCTTTATGTCTTTATGTGCATAAAAGTCTATCGTTAAATCATCTAAATTATTATCATACTTCGCATTTGGAGTGTATGAATGATTGAATAGCGATCCATTTCCCAAGGCAATGGCCGTTTCATCGTCATCTCCCCAATAGAAACAGTGATGAAAGAGTGACGTTTTCTTTAAATATTTCCATTCTCTTTTGGGTGAAATGATGACAGGTGATGCCTCAATGAGTTCATCCTTTTTAATATCCCTTACCGCATATATTCCCCTGCCGTATTTCCCCGTATTTTTAATACAGATTGGTGATACGGCCTCTATTGCTTTTTTCCAGTCCTGCTTGGCTTTCAGTTTTGTTTCGTCTAGGTCACCAAGATGCTTATTTAAGTAATCACTGCGATTGCGAATGAAATCGAAGATGAATTCTGGTTCCTTGTCAAATAGATCCACTTTATTCTTTTTATATGGATCAAGAAGGATGTGGGGGCGTATCGCCTGGTGCAGTGATAATACTTTATTTTCCATGTGATTCACAGTAAATGTGGTTTCCAATTGTTCAACCAAGAGGTCTTTGTAGAACTTGCGGTATTCCGGAACCTGCAATAGAAGATAACTAAGGTGATTTGTCCTTTTTCCTCCAATAGGGACATATGTGTGTTCCATGATCCCGCCACTGACTTTGCGTCCCCAAGTGGCATCATAATCCCAAGGAATGATTTCAAATAAGTTTGTTTCACTATTGCGATATAATGCATAGTTATGAGTGAAACCGTCGTTATTCATTGAACATACAGCTCCAGCCAGCCAGCGTAAGTATTTATGAATATCAAGATGCTGCGAGACTTCTTCAGGAAATTTGGCAAGCGGGGTGGTATTGATTTTTCTGATCAATTCAATAAGGTATTCATCGTCGGACGGTTTTCCAAACGCTTGTTTATAGCCTGATACAAGGGAATCTTTCGGTTTCCCATCCCTTTCCAATGAAAAGTTGGCATGATTGTTGACTGCATAATAAATGGGACCGGCAGGAAGTCCTCTTTTTTCCAAAAAGAATTCATCAACGGACTCCAGTTGTAAATATACCCCTTTACACGAGCAGTTACGATATAAGTCAATATGCTGACTATGGGGGGAAAGAACTCCAAGGTCTTGGAAGTAATCGAGTGAGAGTTTATTGCGAATGAGGGAAGGATCTTTGTATTCGGCATTGAGATGGATTTTGTGGGCGCCAAAGAATTTTTCTGGCTTGATGAAATCAATCCAATAGGATCTTTTCCTGAATTTTCGGGTATAAGAGCCCCGATAGGCAATATCGATATCATAAATGTCGTTTTCCACTTTCAAATAGGCGGGAATGGGGTCATTACTCCATACGTCCGCACGTAAATCTTCTAGATCTTCTTCTTCAATCATTAAGAAATAAGATGGAATATGATAAGGCATACACTCACCTTCCTTTCTTGAAGATGTATTATGGTCAAGCGCAAACATGTAATGTATGAAAAAATTCAACTTAATCAACCAGAGATTGATCAAGTTGAAGCTTTTTAGATTTAACTATCTTCTTCTTTTTTTCTTTCCACTTCCAGTGGATGTACTAGATGTAGATGAGCTGCAAGTAGATGTGCTGCCAGTAGATGTGCTGCAAGTAGATGAGCTGCCAGTAGATGTGCTGCAAGTAGATGAGCTGCCAGTAGATGTGCTGCCAGTAGATGTGCTGCCAGTGGATGTGCAGCCAGTGGACTTGCTGCCAGTGGACTTGCTGCCAGTGGACTTGCAGCCAGTGGACTTGCTACCAGTGGACTTGCTGCCAGTAGATGAGCTACAGCTGCTGCTGCTGCTACTGCTACTGCTACTGCCAGATGAACCGCCTTTTCCTTTTTTTCCTTTCGGCATAAAGACCCCTCCTTTAATAAGGTTAATTTCATGATATGCAGTATGGTACAAACTTGAACGTTGGTTAACGAGAAACGGGCTAATAAAAATGGCGGAGATTAAAATAATAATGTAGAGTTATGGCGGGTCACTTCAATTAGATTGTCTGCCTTTTCTGAAATGAAAAATGCCCCTTACTCCCAAATGGGAATAAAGGGCATGTACCGCGAACTTGTCACGGCGATCATGAATTAATAAGCCAAGCTGAATAGAGCTTTGATGTGTGATAGATAGCGAACATTACTTGCTTCTTTCATCAATGTAGCCGGAAGGCCTTTAAGGGACGTGTTATTGGCCCCAACCGTTGCCACCGCATCCTTACGGCCAAGGCTCGCAAGCGTACCTGAGTTTACAGGTGAAAATGCTTCAAGTTTCTTGCCTTCAAAGGCTGCAAATAGGTTGTAACCAACAAGCTCACCCATTTGCCAAGCATTTTGAGCAGTAGGAGCGTA
>NZ_JBSGVZ010000032.1:0-35728 GCF_053608705.1 Peribacillus sp. NPDC055009
AAATGTTTGACTTGCTCATTTGCTTTTTTGATAGTGTGTGCTCACTTAAAATTTAACGTTGGCGCTTTGTTTTGTTCAGTTTTCAAAGAGCAATAATGGAGCGGGTGAAGAGAATCGAACTCTCATCATCAGCTTGGAAGGCTGAGGTTTTACCACTAAACTACACCCGCATTTAATTTTTAAAATATTTTCAGAAAGAATGGTCGGGAAGACAGGATTCGAACCTGCGACCCCTTGGTCCCAAACCAAGTGCTCTACCAAGCTGAGCTACTTCCCGTAAAATATGGTGCGCCCGGCGGGAGTCGAACCTACAACCTTCTGATTCGTAGTCAGATGCTCTATCCAATTGAGCTACGGGCGCTAATTTCTATGATGTTATTGGTGCGGCCGAGAGGAGTCGAACCTCCACGGGGTTTCCCCCACTAGGCCCTCAACCTAGCGCGTCTGCCATTCCGCCACGACCGCGAAAGCGACTTTGTAAGTTTAACACCTTTTCAACTTGATGTCAAGAAGAAAATATCAGTGCGGGTGAAGGGACTTGAACCCCCACGCCTTGCGGCGCCAGATCCTAAGTCTGGTGCGTCTGCCAATTCCGCCACACCCGCGAAAATAAATGGTGAGCCATGAAGGATTCGAACCTTCGACCCTCTGATTAAAAGTCAGATGCTCTACCAACTGAGCTAATGGCTCTAAATAAAATGGCTGGGCTAGAAGGGATCGAACCTTCGCATGACGGAATCAAAATCCGTTGCCTTACCGCTTGGCTATAGCCCAATAATCAAATACTAATTAACAACCAGGATAATATTATATCACGATAATATTATTTTAGCAAGTGTTTTTTTAAAAAAATGGCGGTCCCGACGGGAATCGAACCCGCGATCTCCTGCGTGACAGGCAGGCATGTTAACCGCTACACCACGGGACCAGTATTTTGATTACGTATAAGAAAGTGACCCATACGGGATTCGAACCCGTGTTACCGCCGTGAAAGGGCGGTGTCTTAACCGCTTGACCAATGGGCCTTGATAAAATATGTAACTGGCGGAGAAGGAGGGATTTGAACCCTCGCGCCGCTTACGCGACCTACACCCTTAGCAGGGGCGCCTCTTCAGCCTCTTGAGTACTTCCCCAAAAAAATGGCTCCGCAGGTAGGACTCGAACCTACGACCGTTCGGTTAACAGCCGAATGCTCTACCACTGAGCTACTGCGGAATAATGAAAATTGGGTTCCTTTTTCACGCTCAAGGACCTTAGTGTTTGTCGTTAAGAACAAGTTGTTATCTTGTCGACTCTTATGATTATAAAGAGGTTGCAACTTAAAGTCAAGGGTTCTTTTATGTTTTTTTATATTTTTGTTTTTTACTCCTTAAACCCTTGGTAAATCAATGTTCCACGACATTTACCACAAACGAAACGGGTAGTGTCGATTCGCTTTTTTCTTATATACACCTGCTGACAGTCTTCACATTTATATTGAATAGTATTCATCTTTTTCTTTAATTGGTTAGATGGCAGCGGCTCGCAAAATCTCGGTGCCCCCACTTTTTTGAGTAATTGCTTAAAGTCCGCATCACGATGCTGGTACCCCTTTTTTTCGATGTGCAGATGATAATGGCACAATTCATGCTTAATGATTCCAATCATTTCTTCCACACCGCGTTCATCAAGATACTTCTTATTGATTTCTATATTGTGTGAACGGAGCAAGTATCGGCCTCCCGTTGTTCGGAGACGTGGATTAAAACTGGCTTGGTGTCTAAAGGCCTTTTCAAAGTCTTTCAACGATATTTCTTCCACTAGTTTTTGCAATTGCCGATTATCCATTTCCCCCTCCCTTTCCTTGGTAACATGACAACCTATTATAACATAGACTAATAATACAATAGGAAACTAAGGGAGGAAAAGCTATGCCTAATTGGTTCCAGAATCAAATCCGCAAAGCCTTTTATGAAAAGGATTATTATCAAGTGAAGATGTTGAATCAATGTTGGTTTTTTTATCAAAAAAAAGAAAGCCTCCGTTTATAAATTCAACTTTGCTCCATATAAAAAAACCCCTTCTACTATAGAAGGAGCTTACCGTAGGCTATTTTTGATCCTTTGGCTCGAGCATCGTTAAAGATACCCTTTGTTTTTTGGAGTCAACCAGTTCGACCCAAACCGTCACAACATCCCCAACTGCCACTACATCCAATGGATGCTTTACAAACCGGTTGCTCAGTTTAGAAATATGAACCAGTCCATCCTGTTTAACACCAATGTCCACAAACGCACCGAAATCCACAACATTCCTCACTGTACCTTGTAATTCCATCCCAGTTTGCAGATCCTCCATTTTTAGTACATCCTGCTTAAGCAGTGGTTTTGATAATTCATCCCGAGGATCTCTTCCCGGTTTCATCAAATCATCTATGATATCTTTAATCGTAATTTCCCCAATTTCCAATTCCTCGGCCAAATCAGCCGGATTTAGTTTGCCTAATTCTTCATTCAGGGCATCACTGCCTAAATCATCAGATGTGAATCCCATTTTCTTTAATAATTTATTCACGGCACTGTAGTTCTCAGGATGTATCGCCGTTTGATCTAAAGGCTCATCTCCATTAATGATACGTAAGAACCCTATACATTGTTCATATGTTTTGGCACCAAGCCGGGGAATCTTCTTTAATTCCTTCCTGCTTGAAAACTTCCCTTCCACTTCCCTTTTCTTCACAATATTTTGAGCAACCGATTTTGATAAACCAGCTACATATTGCAAAAGTGACGATGAAGCGGTATTGACATTCACTCCCACCTGGTTAACAGCTGTTTCTACTACAAAGGTGAGGGATTCTGTTAACTTTTTCTGGGACACATCATGTTGATACTGACCCACCCCCACGGATTGCGGATCGATTTTAACAAGTTCAGCAAGGGGATCCTGAAGCCTTCTGCCTATCGAAACGGCGCTTCTCTGTTCTACTTGAAGATCTGGAAACTCTTCACGGGCAATATCCGAGGCTGAATACACGCTGGCTCCCGCTTCATTAACAATTATATATGAAATATTCCCTTTCACTTCTTTTAAAATATCTGCGATGAATTGCTCTGATTCACGTGATGCCGTACCATTGCCGATTGCCACGATTTCAACCGAGAACCGCTGAAGTATTTCAATAGTTTTTTCACGGGCAGCATTAAGCTTCGCAGCAGGAGGATGCGGGTAGATCACACTGATATCGAGAACCTTTCCGGTTTCATCAATGACGGCCAACTTACAGCCAGTCCGATATGCCGGATCAAGGGCAAGGACCACTTTCCCTTTAAGTGGGGGCTGCAAGAGCAGGTTCCGCAGGTTTTCAGAGAAAATATGGATGGCTTGATCCTCAGCTTTTTCCGTCAACTCTTTTCTGATTTCCCGTTCTACAGAAGGCAGGATCAATCGCTTGAGTCCATCCTCAATCGCAGATTTAAGAACAACTTGGGCTTCAGATTTGTTATTTTTAATGATTTTCCGCTCAAGATGACCAATGATGATTTCAGTCCGGGGCTGAATGGAGATTCGCAGAACTTCTTCCTTTTCACCTCTATTCAGCGCCAACACCCGATGCGGTACGATCCTTTGAACCGGCTCCTCGTATTCATAGTACATTTCGAAGATTTTTTTCTCGTCCTTCTCTTCATTTTTCACAGTTGAAACCATTTTTCCGGCTTTGAAAATTTCAGCCCTTATCCACTTCCTTAATTCTGCATCATCGGATATATGTTCAGCTATGATATCCTGCGCTCCAGCAATAGCCTCTTCAATAGAAGAAACTTCTTTTTCTGCCGATATGAATTCTGCAGCTTTTTCGCTAACACTGGCATGCATTGGACATTCCAGAAGCCAATTGGCCAGTGGTTCAAGACCCTTTTCTTTAGCAACTGTCGCTTTCGTTCTCCTTTTTTGTTTGAATGGCCTGTATAAATCCTCGACTTCCTGCAGTTTTGTTGCCTTCTCGATTTGTATCGTTAATTCTTCCGTCAATTTTCCCTGTTCACCAATTGAACGCGTAACTTCCGCTTTCCTCTGGCCAAGGTTTTCAAGATAGTTCCACCTTTCCATGATGGAACGAATCTGAACTTCATCAAGCGAACCCGTCATTTCTTTCCTATACCGAGCGATAAAAGGGACAGTGTTCCCTTCTTGCAGCATCTGTATGACGTTTTGGACTTGATTATTTTTCAAAGTTAGCTCATTGGATATTTGTTTAATCAGTTCTTTCAATTTATCTTCTACAACGATCATTATGTTTACCTCCAACCTTTTGATCTAATAAGTATAGTCTAGCAAATGAGTGATGAAGTTGCGAATTCAATACAAAAAAGCTCACTTCCGAATTATGGCGAAAGTAAGCTTCCTAAAATGAAAGTTGTATCATCTGCAGTTAATGGACTGCTTTTTAATATGCACTGTGCGTTCTTATCGATAGGGACCAGCCTTTTTAAAAAAGATTTAGCTCCCTTAAGTTCTAAACCATCGGAATGAAGGATGAATTTTGCATTTGGTTCATATTTGTAGCTCTGCGTCCTGTATGTTTGTTTCCTTCCGGATAAATACCCTGTAACAGGTAAAGGGTAAACAAGTTTATCGTCGCTTGGATTATACAGAAAAAAGCGGATGTTACCCACTGAACTGTATACAAATTCATTCTTGTCATAAAAAATCTTCAAAATCGAAACGGCTGCCCCCCGCTTATCGACTAAAACCTGGTTACATACTGCCATTAATGATTCTACATCCAACTCATGATTACGTTTAACTTCCTCGATGACGGCATGGGAGGAATCATAAGCATTTTTGCCGCTGCCTAGACCATCTGCCAGGACACACACAAAGTATTCTTTCGTATGAAGAAAGAAGTAATCATCACCACAATAAACCATCCCGTTTTTAGACGATTGAGAGACAAGGACTTCTATTTTTTCTTCCCTCAGAATATCTTTGATCACTGAATTAACTCCGAGTTTTCAGCATTAATGGCTTCTTGAAGCTTCTTGATCGCGCGGCGTTGGAGCCTCGAAACATGCATTTGGGAAATCCCCAATTTATCGCCAGCTTCTTTCTGGCTTAAATTCTCTAAATAAGTATGTTGAATGATCATCTTTTCACGGTCACTCAGAACATGCAGCACCTTTTCAAGCACAAGCCGCTGATTGACCTTTTCAAAACCTTCATCGACATTCCCGAATATATCAAGCAATGTGACAGTACCGCCATCAGAATCCGCCTCAATAGAATGATCCACAGATAAAGCTTGATAGCTTTTTCCCATTTCCATCGCTTCTAAAACTTCTTCTTCAGTCACGCCTATACTATCGGCTATTTCATCTATTCTTGGTGAACGATGCAGAGTTGTCGTCAATTCCTCGACAGTCACCCTGATTTTCGGACCAAGCTCCTTAATTCTCCTTGGCACATGGACACTCCATGTTTTGTCACGAAGGAACCTTTTGATTTCGCCGATTATAGTAGGGACGGCAAATGCCTCAAAGCTCTTACCGAAAGATTCATCATATCGTCGAATGGCACCTAATAAACCAATCATGCCGACTTGGGAGATATCCTCCTGAAATGATTTCCCTTTCGCATACTTGCGGGAGATTGTTTCAACTAAACTTTTATAATGGATGACTAGATTACTCTGTGCTTCATCATCTTGATTCTGCTGGTAAGCTCTAATCCATTCATTTACCTGTTCTCTTTGTGCCTGATTAGGTTGAGACTGTTTTTGCATCCATCTCCACCTGCTCTCCTTCTAAAAACTTAGTCATAAATACTGTAACCCCATCATGCTGATGAATTTTAACATCATCCATCAAAGTTTCAATAAGGTAAAGACCCAAGCCTCCTTCTCTCAAAAGTTCGACTTTTTGTCCATTTTCGTATGGACCGAGTCCTTGACGAACTTCTTCGAAATTACAGCTCTTGCCACTATCAGAAACCATGACCTCCAGACGGTCAGGATAAAGGCCGAAACTTACTTTCACTTCACCCTTTTCAGAATCCTTATATGCATGCTGTACCGCATTTGTACAAGCCTCACTGGTAGCTATTTTCAAATCCTCAATTTCATCATACGCAAATCCCATCCGGCTTCCTATCCCAGAAAGCGTTAAACGAATGACACCGATGAATTCTGGTTTTGCAGGTATTTTCATTTCGATGTAATCATATACTTGACTCATTCTAACCCACCCTCTGTACCACTTTTTATATCAATGATATCTGCAAGACCTGTTATATCAAATAAACGTCGTAACCTTTCTGATAAGCCAATTAATGTGAATTCGCCATTATGTGCCCTTACGCTTTTGAAGGCACCGACAAATACCCCAAGTCCCGTACTATCCATATAAGAGACTTCAGTTAAATCAATCGTAATCGAAACATTATCCTGCTCTGAAATCGGAAATAGTGATTCCCTTAATTTCGGTGCAGTATAGGCATCGATTTCACCTTTTAGTTTTACAACAAATTCAGTATTTAATTCATTAACATCTACAGTTATATTCATCCTTGACCCACCTCTTCAAATCCTCTTCATTCCTATATCTATACCCAGCAGAAACAATACTAAACATTTGATTTTAAAATTATTAATGTAAAATCATCCCTCAGTTGGAAGTTCTGCATTTTCTCTAATTGTTTAAATATATTATTCACCATTTCCTGGGCTTGCAAATGCATATTCTTTTTAATGAAACCGATAAGTGTTTCCCTTTCTATGAACCCATCATACGTCCGGCATTCCGTTACCCCATCGGATAATAAAATGATCATGTCTCCACGATTCACCGTTTTTTCATATTGGCGATACCTTGTTTTTTTATCAACTCCAAGCAACAAGCCCTTTGCATCCAAATCACTAAAAGTACCTGTTGCGGCATCATAGTAAAAGCCAGGTTCATGTCCGGCTGAAGCATAGGAAAATTGCCTATCATGCGGATCATATAAACCATAGAACATGGTTATGAACATGCTTGGATCCACATTATGCTCCACAACACGGTTCAAACTCTCAAGCACACTATTCGGTTCATGACGATGCTCGGGAAGACTGTCCATCGCATATTTGATCATCGACATGCACAATGCAGCAGGAATCCCTTTTCCTATGACATCTGCTATCCCTACTCCTATACGATCATTTTCATCTTGGACGAAGTGATAGTAATCTCCGTTCATCTGTCTCGCCGGAACACTGATCGCTCCAATTTCAAGTGCTTTGATATCAGGAATTTTCGTTTCCAAAAGAGTATGTTGAACGTTTGCCGCAATCTCGATTTCCGTTTTCAGTTCCTGCTGTTGATGTCTAAGGCTTTGATGTTCACGGTATGCAATACCGTAGCCCATCATGACTTCCAGCAGAAAATCGAAAGAATCCAACACTTTTCCCGGTAATTCCGGGTAAAGTTCCATTAAGTTATTTTTATGCATACTGATGATTTCTTCTGGAGATATATTGTATTTGATATGTAGGCGGCTAATCTTTTGTCCTTGGTAGAGTGCCTGCTCATTTTGGTCTTTAAGATAAGTAGAAAGCGCCTCATGATACTTTTTCTCCATGTTCTCCCTAATATCCATATTTCCCCCCTAACGGAGCCATTTCGTAGCGATGATCTTAGTCCCTTCACCTGGTATCGAATCAATATCAAAGTCATCCATTAAACGTTTGGCTCCAGGAAGACCTGCGCCCAGTCCCCCTGAGGTGGTATATCCATCTTCCATGACTCTGCGGATATCCTCAATTCCCGGACCCTGGTCCTCTGCAATGATTTTCAATCCTGACTTCCCATTTATATTTAGCTTTTCTATGCTAACACTGCCTTGTCCAGCATATAGGTATATGTTTCGGGCCAATTCGCTAATGGCTGTTGTGATCCTGGCCTGGTCTACAGTACCGAACCCCAACTCTTTAGCGACATTTCTTCCGAGCTGCCTTGCAGCTACGATGTCCCATTCATTTATGATTTTTACGCAGGATTGGAACTCCATTCTTTAATCCCCCAATTCCTGTTGTAATTTCTCCAGGCCTTTCTCTAAGTCTAATGCTGTCAGAACATCATCGAGACTAATTCCCAGTTCAATTAATGTTATTGCAACAGCAGGCTGGATTCCCGTAATTACAACTTTGGCCCCCATAAGCTTAGACATGCTAAAGACATCGCCCAATACCTTTGCGATAAAAGAATCAATAAAATCTATTGAGGTAATATCTATAACAACGCCATTCGCGCTTGTTTCATGAATCTTATGCAGTAAATCCTCTTGAAATTGAAGGGCTGTCACATCATCCAATTCCCACTGTATAGAGACTAACAAGCAGTCATAAAGCTTCAATATCGGAATCCTCATACTTATCCCTCCACCTTTACGATCTTACGGCTCGTTAATTCCAACGCAACTTCTATCCCTTTTTTCAATGTATTTTTTGTAATCACTTCATTTAAATTAATTCCAAGATTAACGATTGTTTGAGCAATTTCAGGGCGGATGCCGCAGAGTATACATTTTGCGCCCACTAATCGGACTGCTTCCGCCGCTTGAATGATATGATGGGCAACCATGGTATCCACGACCGGCACGCCCGTTATATCAATGAGAACAACTTCTGATCTATGCTTAACAACGCCGGTCAACAGGTTTTCCATTATCTGTTTGGCACGTTCCGTATCAATCGTACCAATCAGCGGCATTACCGTTATTCCTTCCAATACAGGAATGAGCGGAGCCGAAAGTTCTTGCAACGCTATTTTTTGCATGGAAACAGTTCTTTCCCAAGTTTGAGTATATATATTGACTATTTCATTATTTATCGGTGTGGCCCATTTATCCAATTGGTTAACAAGATTGACTTGATTTCCAGGAGTAACAAGACCCTTTTCCACCATACCATTTATGACAATTAACGTGAATTTATGAAGTCCTTCATTGACGAAAGTGAGAGGCCATCCCAATTGGACGACTTTCTCGGCAAAATCTGAAAGCTTCAATGTGAATTCCTTGTTTTTACTATCAACGTTCGTAATGATCATATCTATAAATTCACTGCTAGTTTGCGTGAACATTCGATCTGAAACGACTTTAATTAATCTTTCGTCCGTACTTTCCTTCATGATGCCCATCCACTCAGTAAGGATGTAATCTTGATTTTGCTTAATAAAATCGTAAACCAATTGATTCATAATATCCTCCCATTCTAACACAATTGCCTTGTTTCCCTGTCCACGTCACAAGGATGTTAACTAACTGTAATGTTATTTCCATTTGGATTTCTGTTGAATTTCCCCACTAACTTTTGCTTTTTTTTAGGTATTTACAAAATAACTACATACCCGAAATTCAGGTAAGAAAAACATCAATTAATGAAAAGTTAGGGAGATACTATAAAAAACAATGACGTTCCATCCAATATCTAACTGTATAATGTTTTTATTCGTCAAATTTTTCATATTTCCTGCTGTATAGTTTTTGGATATGTTAATGTTATTTGACAAAAAAAACACGATCCCCACAGTTGCAGGGATCGTGCCATCTAAATAACATCAAGAATGATTTGTATTATAATAACGCCCGGTTTAACGGGAAAAATTTTCTTTAAAACTCAATGAGGCCTAAACTAATTTGCAAAGCTTCATTGACTTTTTGCATCATCGGTTCGTCAAGATGCGTAATTTTATCAGTTAAACGCTGCTTATCAATTGTCCGGATCTGTTCTAATAAAATGACGGAATCCCGCTCGAATCCGTACTTTTTTGCATTAATCTCAACATGTGTAGGCAATTTCGCTTTTTGAATTTGAGCTGTAATGGCTGCCACGATCACAGTCGGACTAAAGCGATTACCAATATCGTTTTGTAAAATTAGTACCGGACGGGTCCCCCCCTGCTCTGAACCAACTACCGGGGAAAGGTCTGCGAAGTATACGTCACCACGCTTAACAACAATCAATGGCTCAGCCTCCGCTAACTAATCGTTCAACGCAATGACCAGCCTCGAATTCAGCCTGGAAGGCTTCAGAAGCAATCGTTAAGTTAATGGCCGCCATTTCAATATAACCGCGTTTCATCGATTCGCGAAACTCTTTCTTTTTACGTTCGCGAAGATACATTTTTGTGGCACGATAAATAAATTCACTGCGATTTACATTTTCCTCACTCGCATACCCATCTAACTCTGTTAAAAAATTTTGAGGTAATCGAATTAATATCTCTCTTGTTGCGCTGGATTCAGACACAAACATACACCTCCACCATCACTACACACCTTTATTGTATATATCCTTTTCAATATTACCATTAAAATGCCTATCTGCAAAGAGTATATTCTATTCTCAATCCTATTATCAGCATAATAAAGGAAATCTTATTCACAATCTTAGGATTTTTTTACAATCCGGTCATTCCAAGATGAAGTTGCGTACATGATTCACCTGATTGTCTTTTATATACACACGGGGCACTCTTGGTCCAATCATACATGTTATCTCATAGTTGATCGTTTCCAGTTTTGCCGCTATCTCATCGACAGTAATCGATTCATCCCCATCATTCCCCATCAGTGTGACCTCTGTTCCTACAGGGTATGGCCCAGGCAGCTTGATCATGCATTGATCCATGCAAATCCTCCCGACTATGGGTACTCTTTTTCCATCCACAAGAACTTCCTGACCTTGCAGCTTACGGATCCAGCCGTCAGCATAACCGATTGGCAAAGTCCCGATCCACTCATCACCTTCAGCCGTATATGTCGCTCCATAACTAACGCTTTCACCCTTAGCAAGCTGTTTAACCGCAACCATCTTCGTTCTCAATGATATAGCCTGTTTTAATGGGTATGGCAATATCGGCTTCATCTCCACGGAAGGACTCAATCCATACATGGAAATCCCCATTCTTATTGCATTCCATTCAGGATCGGTGAATCTTAAAGAAGCTGCACTATTGGCTGCATGAATATATTCAGGCTTTCCAGTCATTACGGAAAGCATCCCTTTAAATGTAGCAAGCTGCTTTTCATAATAGTCGGTCTTCATTTCATCCGCCGTCGCGAAATGAGTGAATATCCCTTGGAAATTGAAACAAGCTTCACGCTCAAGCAAATTTTCCACATTCATGAGTTGACCTTTATCACGAATGCCGATTCTACCCATGCCGCTATCCACTTTTACATGGATTTGCAAAACTTGTCCCGGTTTCAACAAATCCTTTGCCTTTTCCAACCATGCTACATCGAAAACCGTCACGGAAATCCCATACTCGGCAGCAAGAGCTGCGCTTTCAGGCCTTGATGCCCCAAGTACAAGGATCGGAGCCAATATTCCCTTTTTTCGTAAGGCAAGAGCCTCATCCAAAAAAGCGACACTTAAAAAATCCGCCCCCGCTTCAAGCGCCGTTTTGGCCACTTCATAGTCCCCATGGCCATATGCATTCGCTTTAACGACAGCGAAAAGACTAACGCCATTTCCCAGTCTTTGTTTCATTGAAGAGATATTTTCAAAAATTTTATCCAAATTTACTTCTGCCCACGTATCTCGATGAAATATTTTCGTTTCCAAGACCATTTCCTTCTTTCCTACACTCACAATAAGATTCTTCCCAGTAGCGAAGTTTTCGTTTCATTATAGGAACATTCTATAACCAACCGCCAGAAAGATAAAGTGCTTTTTCACCTTGATTCTAATTTCCCAGCTGCGAGCCTAAATCAGTTGGAAGGATTAAAAATGTCAACAAGCTGCTTTCCCGCCTATCCTACCCAGAAGAAACCTTCATAAGGAGACGGGAAACATCAGCTTGTTATGTAATCCTATTTGACTGGTTCTTCCCCAACCGAACGGGCGACTTCTATCATCTCTTCCTGTGTCAAATCCTTTGATGCAAGCATATAATCGACACCTTCAAAAGTCCATGCAATCGTATTTCCTGTCATGGCCCCGACAGTATAACCCAAATCAACCGGTTCTCCATTAACATTCGTCGAAACGGAAGTTTGAACTACCTCAGCTTTTTCCTGAACTAATGTAAAACTTTTTGTACCCTCATAGGTCAAAACGACACGTTCTCCCTTTTCCGTCGTAATTTCTTTTTCTTCCGTTAAATTCATATCACCAATATTCTCAGGGTATTTCACTGCAAATCCTTCATTTTGGACTTCTGCCATAACGGGTGCTTCAAGTTGTGCACTTGTCATGTTTTTCTTCATATCAAATGAATCCTTATCAAAAGTCGTATCGAATTTAACTTTCGAGAATTCAACTAGTACCAATGCGGTCTTATCAGGGTCCATGACTTTTACACTGACTGGGGATAAATCCTTTTTGTTTATAGTAATCTCTTGATATGGCAACATTTTATTGTTTTGGTAGCGTGTTTTCGTTTCAAAGACATAATGTTTATCCGTTTCTTTATATGTCGCACTTTTATCTTCCGTAATGTCTTTCACCAACGACTCGAACAAATAGGCCTGACTGCTGTTCTCCGGCCACTCGCTTTGAAATTTAAAACTTTTATTCAAAGCTGGTGTCAAAACATATACACCATCATCATTTTTCAAAATCATCTGGCTTTGATCCTTCTCTTCATTTTTCAGATTTACGCGGTAAAAAGAAGGGTCCTTATGCCAAATCTCCACATTATACACTTGAGGTTCCGTCCCCATCTTCAATGTCATCTTCGCGTTAGCTTTATATCCCTTCATTTCGCCAAGCTTCTCATTCAATTCACTCACTACGTCACTCTGTGATTTTTGGCCGCAAGCAGAAAGAGCAAGCAAGAGCATGATCCCTGCAAAAAGCATTACCATCTTCTTCATCTTTTCAACCCCTTTTTGTCATTTGAACGTAAAAGGGAGAGGAAAAGGCAGGATCCGGACATTGGCTCGACTGATGTCTTAGATTCCTCGGTATTTTAGGCACGGACCCCTTCTCAGTCCGGCTAAAAACTTTTCGAGAGCACCTACTCTGCCATGTACCTTTTACCGGGCCTTGTCTCCCTATAGCACTAAATGTATATGAGACAACCTAAAGGTTTATGACCCGATTGGACAAAACTCCATTCACCCTTCAATTACGACTTGAGCAACCGCATAATCCCGGCTGTGGCTAATCGAAAGATGGACCCCTTCAGAAAACGGCTTTGAAATCATCGGCTTTCCTTTATCATCCGAAATGATTTCAATATCCAAAAAGGATAAGTGCTTACCGATCCCTGTTCCGTTTGCTTTTGAAAAAGCCTCCTTTGCCGCAAAACGCCCAGCAAAATACTCGACCTTCCTTCTTCCATTTAACTTTTCGAAAATCAAGATTTCCTTTTCTGTTAATATACGTTCCTTTAAACGGGGCTGCCGATTAATCAGTGTTTCCATTCTATCCAACTCAGTAATGTCCACGCCTATACCTTTAATCACTTTGACACCTCTTCTATTAATTTAATAAGCTGCATATCATTAGGAGGACTCTTTTACCTGAAAATGATAATATTGTATTTAATTAAAAACGATAACAAGGAGGAATTTATGTTTACAAGAACAGAAGGCTTCCGCGAATACGCAGATTCATATCGAGCTGTTACTGTGCTCATACTCATTATGATGATTGTATTCGTTCTTGTCCTCTTCCCCATATTTCCCGGCAATGTACTCTTTTATTATGGCGCAGGTGTGAACTTATACATCGCTGATGGACAATGGTGGCGCTTGATCACCCCCATCTTTCTACATAGCACGTTTACACATTTACTGTTTAACGGATTCTCCCTTGCCATCTTCGGTCCATTCCTAGAGAAATTACTTGGAACCATCAAGTTTTCAATCTTCTTTTTATCGACTGGTATCCTTGCCAATATCGCAACCTTTCTAATTAACCCACTGACATATAACCACGTAGGTGCTAGCGGAGCAATTTTTGGTTTACTCGGATTCTTTTTATATCTTGTACTTTTCAATAAAACCAATTTTACGAACAACGAAAGAAATACAGTATATACACTGACCGGAATTGCCGTCATCATGACCTTCATACAACCGCAGATCAACGTTATCGGTCATCTGGCTGGACTGGCAACCGGCTTTTTAACAGCTCCATTATATTTAAGAAAAAAATGGTAGGACAAACAGCCGACTCTTCCCTTCAATCATTGGGAGTCGACTGTTTTTTTAGGTGAATACCATGATTTAATTATTAGGCAATCCTTTTCTTCCACATCAGCAACCATGCCGACCCGGGAGGTGATTCCTGATTTGACCGACGCTGAAATCGTTGCTAATTCTTTTCGATTTTGAAACCAACTTTTTTTATATGTGATTGATTGAATTCTGCTTCTCTGCATGATCAATGTTTGCTTCGAGAAAAAACGGCTGCTCAATAGCAACAAATCCCCATCTATGCTCCATCCTGCATCTCTATATTGCATGTAAGCCCAAAAAATCGTCAACGGTACAAGCAAAAGGGAAAGATAACCCCAAGGACTTAAAAACCATACCAAGGCACCGATGATCGGGATGAGGTACAGAAACTTATGAAACACATACCGGGAAAGTGCACGCTTAGGTATCGGTGTCATCTCAATGGTTGTTTCATAAACCGGTAAAATTTCCAGGATTTTTTCATGTAAATGCCTCTTCCTGATTAAAGGGAACAGCATGATGGATAGACTTTCTTTATCTTCCATACTGCCTCCAGCATATTCAATATAAACCGTCGCCAATCCCAATGGCTTCCGAATCAAATTCTCCATGATCCGGATACCTTGAATTTTATGGATAGGGATTGTCAGCTGTCTTTTCTCGAGAAGCCCTCTGGAAATAACGATTTCCTCATCCGTTTTTAACACGGTAAAGGAAGCATATTTAATAACCATACTTAATGTGGCCAGTACATAAACCACCAGTAAAGCCACCAGAGCAAACAAGGTCAGAATGATGGTCCCCATTTCAATAAACTCTTCATAATCCTTAAATATCCTCTCAAAAGGTATCATTTCATCGAACTGTGAAATAAAAGCGATTGCCCCAGATAGGAAGACACCTACCGCTCCCGAAGTGGCAGCCATAACGAATAGCTGCGGCAATGTCTGCTTAAAAACGGAAGACGATTTAGCTGCATATCCTTTATTCGCAACTTCATCTTTATCATTATCAAAAATATTTTTCGCATTTTTTTCTTCACTTATAAAAGCATTGATTCGTTCAGCATCACTTTTGCTTATGGCTGATAATACAGCATCGGCCTGAGACCCGCCTGCCGTTTCAATATTCAGCTTCACTAGGCTGAATATCCTCTGGATGATGCCCTCTGATATATCTATGCTATGGATCCGATCAAACTTTATATACCGTTTCTTCCTTACGAAAACCCCGGACTCAATTCTGAATTCGCCCTCTTCTATGCGATATGTAAAACGTAACCATTGAAGGAATGCCATGACTATCAGCAAAAGTATAATAATGGCAATGACCAGCGGTTGTACCCATCCAGGAATTCCTTCATTCTTCCCAGGAATGACGACCAC
Organism: Peribacillus sp. NPDC055009; assembly: GCF_053608705.1. Lineage (NCBI taxonomy): Bacteria > Bacillati > Bacillota > Bacilli > Caryophanales > Bacillaceae > Peribacillus > Peribacillus sp. NPDC055009. The sequence continues at coordinate 15,534 of NZ_JBSGVZ010000032.1, forward strand.
TAATAAAAAAGGGATGACTAACTCCTTAATCGATTTAATGATGTTAAGCAATACAGCTATTGGATGAAGCCTTTTAGGATCAGACATCTTCTTCCTCCACACTTGCCATTCTCGAAATATATTGCCGCAATTCATCTGCCTCTGCAAGGTCCAAGGCTGGGATAACATGAAGGGTCGCTGCAGTGGAAATTTCAACGGAGGCTAAATCATATTTTCTCAATAATGGCCCTTGCTTCGTTTCAACATGCTGGACCCTTATCATGGGTATGAGTGTTCTTTTAATGACGAAAATGCCACTTTGGATATCAATTTCGGTATTTCTTACTTCGTAACGCCACCTCTTCCATTTCACCGATGGAATCAGAAATATGGCCAGATAGGATTGGATTATCGAAATTATGATCAACGTTCCAAACACCCAATATGTCCAATCAAAAATGATTGTAAGCACGAGTACGGCGATGCTTAAAATCCAGGTTATTGAACAGCTTATGAGACCACTGATTTTCCATACGGTCAAGGCCTTATTCGATATGCGATTTTCAGGTTCCATGTGCTTCTCCTCTTCCGGACAGGTATTGTTAATTGAATCATCATCCATCCTTGCTTTCATCCATTATACTATAATTAAATACTGGAAATTAACCCCTTTCCAAACAAAGGCTTTGAGCATCCCACAAAAAAACCTTTACCATTCGGATACCATAGCATTGGAGATGCACATAAAAAAATGCCGCTCAAATGAGCGGCATTTCCAATTCAATTAAATCTTATTCGTTTTTTCTCTTTTTTGGCTCGTGCTGCGGTTTCCGTATCCATTCGATTTACGGTTCGTGCTTGGGCGTTTACTCGATCCGCTACCGTAATCTTTTCTGCCTGAAGAACTGCGGCCATTGCGCTGTCTGTTACTAGAAGAACTGCTTCCTCCGCGATTGCGACGCATTGGAGATGGAGATTCTTCCGTTAACTTGATAGGCGTTTGATCCGGTTCTTTTGTCATTGATTTAAGCATAGCTGCAACTAAATCAGCTGCGCTATGTTTTTGTAATAATTCTTCCGCTTGACCAAGGTATAATGTTAAATCTTCATTCTCGATTGTATTAAGGATTTTTTCCGTTACTGCTTTTTGTTGACCTTCCAACGCTTCAGTTAACGTAGGAGTCTTAAGTTTCTCCATACGTTTTTTCGTTGTATGTTCAACTGCATGCAGTTGGCCTCTTTCTCTTGGTGTTACAAACGTAATGGCAATACCATGTTTACCCGCACGTCCTGTACGCCCAATACGGTGAACATAGCTTTCCGGATCTTGAGGGATATCAAAGTTGTATACGTGAGTAACGCCTGAAATATCAAGTCCACGTGCAGCCACATCAGTAGCAACGAGTACATCGATGCTGCCGTCTTTAAACTTTTTCAATACAGAAAGGCGTTTTGCCTGACTAAGGTCACCATGAATGCCTTCAGCCATATAACCGCGGATATTCAATGCAGATGCCAATTCATCGACACGGCGTTTCGTACGTCCGAAGACGATGGCAAGATCCGGTGTTTGAATATCGAAAAGGCGTGCAAGTGTATCGAATTTTTCACTTTCTTTTAACTCCAAGTAATATTGTTCGATACGATCCACTGTCATTTCTTTTGCTTTCACACGAACAAGAACAGGTTCCTGCATGAATCTTTCAGCAATTTTACGGATTGGATCAGGCATTGTAGCTGAGAAAAGCAATGTTTGCCTTTCGTCAGGAACAGTTGAAAGGATCAATTCGATATCCTCAATGAATCCCATGTTAAGCATTTCATCGGCTTCATCAAGAACTACAGTGTGAACTCCGCCTAATTTAATATTTTTACGTTTGATATGGTCTAAAAGACGACCAGGCGTACCAACGATAATATGTGGTTTTTTCTTTAAAGCACGGATTTGACGGTCGATGTCTTGTCCACCATAAACTGCAAGTACACGAGCGCGTTTTCCGTAACCAAGCTTGAAAAGCTCCTCGGAAACTTGAATCGCAAGCTCACGTGTAGGTGCAATGACAATCCCTTGCACGTTTTCGTTATTAATATCGATGTTTTCCATCAATGGAATACCGAATGCTGCTGTTTTACCTGTTCCTGTTTGCGCTTGACCGATTATATCTTTACCTTCAAGTGCTAGAGGTATCGTTTGGGATTGAATCGGGCTCGCTTCTTCAAATCCCATTTTTTCTATTGATTTCATGGACGTTCTATCTAATCCTAATTCGCTAAACAATGTCAATGTTTTCGTACTCCTTTTTATATCGTAAATTTACACGTGCATTCATGGATCATGCACAGATGTTTTAGTTCAAATCCTCATCATCATGACGGATGTTCTTCTTTATCTCTTATAAAAAGTTTATCATTATCACCTAAAAGTATGTCTGCCTTTTAGTTCAAATGAACTCAATATGATTTTTTAAAAAGGAAATATACCAGTACGGACATTCACTGGCATTTTTAACTTCGCGCACGTGTAGACTTATCATTTACATACGCTCATCTTTTTAAAAGTACATGTAACCAAAATTAAATTCAATATGGAAAATTAAAAGTAGCATAAACGGGTGTTTCACCGTTTTATTCAGGTGAGGGCTGCTGCACCTATTATTCATCAGACTTAAAAAGGCTGCATGAACAAAACTTGACGAGAGCCAAGATTCTTATACAAAACAGGCCCGGTGCGTTGAGGATTTGCAGAAGTGGAAAATCGCTAAAATGCGGCTTTGATTCCCAATAGCTACTAAAGCCGCCAAGAGATGCAGCTTTTATATATGACCAGACGCGAGGCCTATTTAATCTAAAATAATCTCAAGAATGAACTCATGAAACATGTAAGAACATACAATTTTGTTGCCTCAACCTGATTAATTTTAAATAATCATCAATGATAAGACATTTAAACTCAATACTCATATTACCATTTTCAAACTGTTAATGCAATAAAGGATATCGCCCCATTCAGAGTTACTAAAAACTTTAGACCGTTTCAAAAATGAAGAAATTAGTCATTTCTTCCTGTTAAATATGCAGCCGTGACACTTTTGAGTAAGAATATAGCTTGTTCATTCAATAATGGGTTAAAAAACACATGGACTGATTATTTCATCAATAGGATCACCGTTTTACTATATCCATTTATGCGTAAGTGGATTCAAGCTTAGACAAATTCGAAGAAAGCGAGTTTGCCTATAGTTTTTTTATTTAAAAACCGTTCCAGTGGTTTCAGAATCCATTTAGGAGGATTTCACAAAACAGTAACTTAGTCCTGTTAAAATCATGGTTCGGGATGAGAGCATTCCGGCCTCTTGTCGACTTACTGTATCCATTTAAATTTTTCACAAAACGATCATCCATTTATATATGATATGTGTTTAAATCAAATAGTTTCAACAAACCTTTTTCAGGAAGGATTAGTTTTAATGATGAACATTCCACGGTTCCCCCCGTTGGAAAAAGAAAGGACTTATCATGAATTCCCATTGAATTTACAGGTATATGGGAGCATCCGATTTTTGAAAATTCCATCTTTTTGCTTAAAAATTATAGAAAATAAGTCTAAATGCAGTATGATTGACCTATCAACAAAATAACGGGGGGTTATATGAACATATTCACAATAAATGTTCCTTTATGTAAGGATTTTGGTCGAATCTTAAAGAAAATGAACAAGAAAGTCACCTTTTTGGAAGATCCACTCAATCAAAGTCATCTATTCAAGAATTCAACAGACTTAATGAAATCATTATTTATTTTACCTTTACACCTATCAAAAGACTCTTGGCAGCAAACTTCTTTGTTCGCCTTGGCTGAATCTCACGAAATTCCTATCTTATTCATTTACAAACGCACTTCAGGAATGGAGACCCCTCCGGACTTACCAGAAAAGACCTTTTATGAAACCATGGCGGTCCCTGCCGATTCAGCGGAAATCCGGATTAAATTAAAGTCACTCCGAAACATCAGCATGCAACTGTTTTCGGCAAAAATGAAGGGGCAAGAGCTTGAAATGATACACCAAAAATCAGCAAGGAGCCTGAAAATTGCAAAGGGCATTCAACTTTCAGGTTTACCCTTGTCGATCAATAATGAAGATATAGAGGTCAAAGGCCTTTCCCAGCCTTCAAGTGAATTGTCAGGGGATTTATTTTACTGGACGGAGGTTGATGACAGGATATACGGCTTCATCATGATCGATGTATTCGAAAAGGGCATTCATACAGCACTTATAAACATGTCCATACGCACATTGATCCCCGACCTTATCAAACGTGTAAAAGACCCCATTTTCATAACAAAGGAACTGGATAAACTAATGCGGGATTTATTTCAAGGAGTTAATCGGGAAAACAAAAACCATGCTCGCATTACTGCCTTCATCGCATACGTGAATACAAAGGATCGGCTCATCGAATATGTGAATTACGGACTTCCTTCAGCTTTTTTGTATTCCCCATGCACCAATCAAATTCTCAATTTGAACGAAGGAGCCACCCCAAACGTACTGATTCCCGAATTGCCCATTAAAAAAATAGTCTTTCAGTATGAACCAGGTAGCCGTTTCATCATCTATACAGATGGACTCTCTAAAACGCCCCTACCTTCCGCCATTGACCGATCTGACCATATCGAAAGGGAATTTATCGAAAATGTCCATCTCGATACACAAGACCTTCTTCAGGAGCTATTGGTCTCAAGGATGAGGCATTCAGTCATTAACGATGACATCTGCATTATTGCCGGGACACTTTTTTAAGCACGATAAAAGGGCCGTTTCAAAAAAAAGAAACGGCCTTTTCTATGTTTTTTTATTTTTGCAGAGCTTGAACGACTTCCTCCAGCTTCATGCCCCTAGAAGCTTTAACAAGTATGATGTCATTTTTCTGTGTGGATGATTTTAGTTCCTCTATAAGCTTCTGCTTATCTTGAAAAGGACGAAGCTGCTCCGATGAAAACGCCTTGCTCGCTCCCTTGGCAATAAACTCGGCTAAAGGACCAAATGTGAAGATCTTATCGATCCGCTCACTGGAAATCAATTCACCAATTTTGAAATGAAAGTCTTTTTCCTGTGGCCCTAACTCCAACATGTCTCCCAATACAAGTATCTTTTTCTCGAATCCAGATAAGCCCTCAACCAACTCCACTGCTGCTTTAACTGAAGTTGGGCTGGCATTATACGCATCATTGATGATTTTCTGCCCTTTCGCGCCCTCGACCAATTCCATCCTCATATTCGTTAATTGAATGGTCGACAGACCTTTACGGATCGCTGAATCATCCACATTGAATTCTTTAGCAACCAAGATTGCCGCCAACGCATTAAGAACATTATGATTGCCTAAAACGGGTATCTCATAATTGGTTTCCTTATCACCGCTTGCGATTTTAAACGTGGTACTGTCTGCCCCTTGGCTAATGGTCTGCGGATATAAATCATTTTGTTCCGTACGTCCAAAAGATATTACGTTTAAATCAGGAAAATCCTTTTTGATACGATTGCGGAGCAATGGTTCATCACCATGATATATCAGCGTTCCATCTTTCGCCAAACCTTCGACAATTTCCAACTTCGCATTCGCGATTTCCTCGCGTGATCCTAAATCCAATAAGTGTGATTCACCGATATTGGTAATGATCGCTACATCAGGCTTTGCCATTTTGGATAAGAACTCGATTTCACCGCGGCTGCTCATTCCCATTTCCAACACAGCCGCTTCAGTATCCTCTGCCATAGAAAGCACTGTTAGTGGCAAACCTAAATGATTATTGAAGTTTCCATTTGTTTTATGAACTTTATAGGTAGTGGCCAGCAGCGCAGCCGTCATATCTTTCGTAGTCGTCTTACCGTTGCTGCCTGTTATCCCAATGACTTTTATATTCAACTGCCGACGGTAAGAACGCGCCAATTGCTGAAGTGCTTTCTCGGTATTTTCGACAATGATTATCGGTAAATCATCAGGAGGATTCGGAACATCCCTTTGCCAAAAAGAAGCCGCAGCTCCTTGCTCTAAAGCTTGCTTGACATACTGATGGCCGTCAACCTGCTCACCCTTAAGCGGAATGAACAAACATCCTTCCTTAACCGTTCTTGAATCGATGGTGACCCCATTAATCCCTTCGGACTGGAATGGACTGATATCATTCAATCCCTCTGCCATTTCATGTACTTGTTTTAACGTTCTCTTTATCATTTTGTTCCTCCTACATTCATCGGACCGTTAATCGCTCTCCATTAACCAAACGAAGCAGAAACCAGTTTAAATCGCACCGGTTCCTGCTGATTGGAATCCATCAAATAAATGCTTGATGGATTGTGGAGTTTACTGATACATTACCTGCATGATCAAACTGTATATTTGATTTGTTGTTTTTCCTGATGACGTTCCAAGGCAAGTTTCACGAGTTTTTCAATTAAAGCTGGATAGTCGACACCTGTGTGCTTCCACAATAACGGAAACATGCTGAAAGGAGTAAAACCAGGCATTGTATTCACTTCATTAATATAGATTTGCCCCTCATTCGTTAAGAAGAAATCAGCGCGAACCAATCCAGAGCAATCCAATGACTTAAAGGCAGTAATGGCCATTTCGGATAAAGCCACATACTCGCTTTCCGTTATCTCCGCTGGAATGACCATTGCAGAATTACCGTCAACATATTTTGCTGAATAATCATAGAAGGAAAAATCTTTCTTAGGGATGATTTCGCCTGCCACCGAACAAGACGGTTCATCATTACCAAGTATTCCAAACTCGAGTTCACGAGCAACGACCCCTTCTTCAATGATGATTTTCCGATCGAATTGGAAAGCTTCCGCTACCGCTTTTTCCAGTTCATCAGCATCATTACATTTGCTGATACCGACACTGGAGCCTAAATTGGCAGGTTTGACAAAACAAGGGTAACCCAATTCATCCGCTACCTTTTTAATGGCACTTTCAGTATTCTTCTCCCATTCAGAACGAATGAACCAAGTGTATTTGACTTGAGGAAGTCCCGCCTGTGCAAATATGTTTTTCATGATGACCTTATCCATTCCTGCTGATGAAGCCAAAACGCCATTCCCTACATACGGAAGGTTCAACAGTTCCAGCATCCCTTGCACGGTCCCATCTTCTCCATTCGGTCCGTGAAGCAATGGGAAAATCACGTCATACCCAGTTGATTCACTATTTTCATCAGTTGAATGTGCCTGCAAGGCAAGTGGCGAGCTAGATTTATCCGATGAAAATGTCAATGCCTCCACACTCTCGGCAGGTCCTGTTAACTTCGGTCCATTAATCCATGAACCCTCTTTTGTTATGTAAATCGGATATATATCAAACTTTGCTAAATCGAGAGCTTTAATGACCGCTAAAGCCGTCTGCATAGAAACCTCATGCTCCGCAGATTTTCCACCATAAAGCAAACCAAGTTTAGTTTTCATGAGTTATTACCCTCCAATATTCTTTTAACCATGTTCATTGTATCACTTTACACTAAAATGGTTAAAGCGAAACTTCCATCATTGGCGCTTTTCCAATGATTACTATTAGGCAGAACACAGGTTAAAACCGCCACATCCTGTGGCAACACCTGTGCTAGCACATCCTGTGCGTCGCAATCAGGCATTTACAGGCTGTTGACCCACCACATTTCTTTTTCATTACAATTGCCGCCGCTTACCTTACAGCCTGTTAATGCGGGGTAAAGCGAAACTTCCATCATTGATGCTTTTCCAATGATTACTATATAGGCGGAACACAGGTTAAAACCGCCACGTCCTGTGGCAACACCTGTGCTAGCAACTCCTGTGCGTCGCCCTCTCTTATCTTTTATGCATGAGATGGTAAGTCTTACACCTAAAAAATTTCAAGGGTGTCAAATAATCCAAGCCACGAACCTCGGAAGTTGGGATAATCAGGAGAATGATGTATTTTTAATAACGCTTTCCCATACCCTTTCTTTTCGATTGAAGGTAATAAAGGCATCTGGCTCCTTAATATCTCTATCTGAAAAGTCATCATGCATTTCATCCATGTTTAAATAATCCCCTACGACCCATGCCGGTATCTCAATCTTTGTTCTTGTATACTTAACATGCCGAAAGGAAAAAACGAGCCCCTCTGCCAGGATATGAGCCAAGGAAGAAATGATTTCTGCCGGAATCGCCGTCAGCTCTCTTTTCTTTCTGATTCCAAGCCAAGTCCTCTCTACTTTTAAAAGCTCCAGCTTTAGCGGAATCAGGCTTCCTAACATCATATAATATGTCGAAAGAGAACGAAAATAAATTTTATTGAACCAGCCATCATCCTGGGCAAGGTACACAAATTGATTATTCAATTTACGGAAAAATGGAGGATCCAGATGAGTTTTTGCATGCCCTAAATATAATAGTTCCGCTATTTCCCTTCCATCCAATTCATCCAACCCTTCTCTTTCTTCAAAATCGATCCAACAGAAATCTCCATATGCCCGGACATTTTCTTTAACGAGCTTCGCAATATCTTCAGATGAAGCACTCTCTAGCAGGACATTCAAATTGTATTCCCCGCCATTGAATTCATGTTTCAATAATAAGATGGAATCCAACGTATATGGCAGCGAATAGACGAATTCACGAAAATTGAGTCCATTAAAAAGGACAAACCGTTCAGAAGCCTGCATATACATATATAAGATATCATTGCTATCATTCTTCATAACCTGACCCCCTCCGAGCTCTTAATCAATAATATTATTTTACCAAACTTTTGGGTTTTCACGTAAGTTATATAACCCCCAATATAAATCATCATCAGCACCATGTGAATAACGCGAAACATGTACTCCATATTAACCCAAATGTTAAGGGACACACTCGACTAGCTCAAAGTATCCATATTATAGTAAGAATGAAGGATTGGAGGATTAAATCATGGATAAAATTGAAAAAGGTTTTATCATTAATTCTTTTCATGGAGCCGTTTCCGTCTATGCTGATGCAACTAAAAAAATAGGTCTGTGGCAATCAGAGAAATATGCATTCGAAAAATATTTAAATCGGGAAGATGCAATCCTTGATATCGGTTGCGGTACAGGAAGGACCACCTTCGCACTATATAAAAAAGGATTTCAAAATCTAACGGGAATCGACCTGACTCCTGCCATGCTTTATGAAGCCGAAAAAATAGCGCATGAATATAACCTGGACATACCCTTTATCCTTGGCGATGCAACCGACCTCCCTTTCAACGACTCATCATTCGATAAATCAATCTTCGCTTTTAATGGTTTAATGCAAATTCCCCAGCGAAAAAAACGCACATTGGCTTTAAAAGAAATCAACCGTATTTTAAAACCTGAAGGGCTCTTCATTTTCACAACACATGACCGTGATAAAAACGAAAATTACCTGAACTTCTGGGAGCAAGAGGAAATGATTTGGTGTGTTGGTAAACAAGATGAGAGGCTTTATGAATTCGGGGATATTCTCACATCCGGAAAGACGCTTCAAGAAGATACTTACCTCCATATCCCAACTAAACTTGAAGTACTTGAGTGCCTGGAAGAAGCACGGTTCAAAGTCATCGAAAGCTTTTATCGAAGTGAATTATTCCATGAAAACGATGATGTCATCACTTTCTCTTCCGATTGCCGCTTCTGGATCGTCCAAAAGTAAGGAAGCGCTTTTTAATTCAAAAAAATCCAGAGTGACATTTCACTCTGGATTTTTTGTATTAAGAAACTTGTTCTAGTTCTTTTTTGGAAGGAGGGTTGAATTGACCTTCCCATTTAGAGATAACGATTGCCGCAAGTGAATTACCGATAACATTTACTACTGTACGTCCCATATCAAGAATACGGTCGATACCGGCAATGAATGCTAGACCTTCAATAGGAATACCGACAGTTCCCAATGTCGCTAAAAGAACTACGAAAGATACACCTGGTACACCAGCAATCCCCTTGGATGTGATCATTAACACTAGCATCAGCGTAATTTGCTCATACATGCTTAAATCGATTCCGTACATTTGAGCGATGAAGATAGCTGCTAACGCTTGGTATAATGTAGAACCATCAAGGTTAAAGGAGTATCCAGTCGGAATAACAAATGTAGCAATATGTTTCGGACATCCCGCTTTCTCCATTTTTTCCATGATTTTCGGAAGAACCGCTTCAGAACTTGCAGTAGAGAAAGCAAGAATCAATTCTTCTTTTAGAAGTTTAATCAAAGTAAAGATATTGAATCCTACAAATTTTGCAATAAGACCCAGAATGACAATTACAAAGAAGATCATTGTTCCGTAAACAGAAAGCGCTAACTTTCCTAACGGAATTAAAGATTCCAAACCGAACTTGGAGATAGTCACACCGATTAGTGCAAATACACCGATAGGAGCGAATTTCATGACCATGTTAGTTAGGTAGAACATTCCTTCAGCTACACCTTGGAAGAAACGGAATACTGGTTTACCCTTTTCACCGATGGCCGCAATACTTAGTCCAAACAACACGGAGAAGAAAATGATCGCTAGCATATCGCCTTCTACCATGGCTTTAACTGGATTGGATGGCACGATGTGTACAAGTGTATCTACGAACGATTCATGCTGCTTAGTTTCTGCTGTATCAACATATGTGGAGATATCAGTTTGTTCCAGGTTATTCATATTCACACCAGCACCAGGCTGGATGATATTCGCTGAAATTAAACCAACAGCAATCGCTATCATAGTTACGACAACAAAGTATGATAATGATTTAGCACCTAGTTTTCCTACCGCTTTCAAGTCACCTACACCGGCAACTGCAACGATAAGGCTGGATACGATGATCGGCACTACGATCATTTTAATCATTCGTAGGAAAATGTCCCCGAATGGCTGTAAAAAGCTTTGGGCCGACTCATTACCATAAAAAATGGCACCAACGATAATCCCTAGAATTAAACCAATGAAAATTTGGCTAGCTAAACTTAATTTGAATTTCTTCATTTACTTTCCTCACCTTCCATAAAGTCTTTGATGCAAAAACATTTTGTCTCGGTAAGGGAAACAAGATACTAATAAAAAGAAAGTAATTTTTCTTTTTTTGAAAAACTCTGTCTTTACGCCGAAAAAAAAGACACTTCATGTGTCAATTTCTTATTGGCGTGAATATTCACACATGTTCCCTTAAAGACGCTGACGAGGTTAGCTGTCGGGTTAGGAATTGGAAACACAAATGCCCTTTCATTTCTGAATTCACCCCTAGCGGATAAAATCCACAAAAATGGGTCCCCCGTTCTTGGAATAAGATTAAGCGAGTTAACTTATAATAAAATATTATACTAAAAATGATAATCTGTAAATATTTATTCGCATTAGTTCTAGAAAAAATCTTTAAATATGTCTGAATATTCTGCATTAGAGACTATTGTATCTATAATTACTCTTCCCGATTTTTAATCATATAAGTTATATTGATATATAATTAATCACTAATTTGACATCACCTCTCTTGATGAAAGAAGCGGTTATTTTTCCAATACGCCAAGTAACAGATATCTTACTTTTTCCCTAGAGGTGAATTTTTTATAAGTTGCTGCCTTCACTTTTCCAAATTGGATTGGGGTAATGAAATAAGAATGGTTCTTCGACACATGCGGCTCCATTAGAATGACGTCACCTACCGACGGGCCGTTTATGATTTCTTGCTTCCCTTCAGCCTTAAGCCCTTTTGTAATGTAATGTTTATCCACATAGCCATTTTTAGTCAATTTGTAAATATAAGGCTGTTTATGGTTTTTTATGGCTTCTATAGGAATGGAGGGTACACCGGCTTTCTCATTGGTTATTACAGTAAGATTCACTTTGGATCCCACCAACAAAGCTTCCGTTTCTTCACCTTCCGGTTCGATTAGTGCCTGAAATGGAAATCTGTTATCCTTTTTTAATGACGGCTCTTCAGCGGGATAGGAATGGATGCGACCTATCGTCCCTTTCAATGCCTTTTTTGAATCAGAGGAACCTGCTTTTATAGTCATGCCCACTTCAGCCTTTTTCATTTCCTCTTCAGAGAAATCCCCTTCAATTGCCATATTTGTTGAAACGATGGATATAATGGGATTATTCAGGTTTTTATTGATATTTTTAACTACACCATCAGCCTCACTCGTTGACACGATCGCACTGGACTGCTCCTCAATTGAAGTTATTTTAGCTTCAAGCATTTTCACTTTTTCATTCAAGCTGTTTTTTTCCAGTTCCTGCTTGTACATTTCTTGCTCAATGTTACTTTTAATAAGATCTGAGGAACTTGTTGTTATATCAATTTTCAAGTTTTTTTCCACCGATTCATCAATGGCTGCTTTTTCAGGATTGCTGGTGATGGTCCCTTGATAGGACCTCAACTTCCCTATGTATTCCTCAATACCTGCAATTTCTCCCTCAACTGCCGTTTTCTCCGCTTCCAAGTTCGCTTTAAGAGCATCAAGTTCGGTCGTCGTATACTCAAACAACGAGGAGCCAGCCGTAATCTCATCGCCTTCTTTAACAAGGAATTTCTTAAAATCATTTTTCTTGGTGTCAAAATAGATATCATACTCTTCTACAGGTTTAATTACCCCATTTGTTTGAATAGTATCCATAATTGTATCTTTTTTTACCTTAGTCCAGTTTTCAACGAAAACAGTTCGTTCCACTTTGCTTTCTTTTTTTTCAATAAGGTATAAGTTAACGGTTATTAAGACTATCGACGCAATGGAGACCGCTATAATTTTCCATTTCCCGCTCATTCATTTCACCCGCCTTATACAAATACGCCTACTTGGATGTATGCTAAAAAGGCTTTAACAAACCATGTGGCCAGATAGAATAGAACAATCATTAAAAGGACCAAATTACTATTTCGTTCTGAAAACTCCTTTAAATAAAAATATTGCAGAGCAATAATAAGAAATTGAAAAATGGTGATTCCGCTGAAAAAGTGAATGAAATAATCACTTCTGAGAAAATACTGACTGATGATCCCCAATGAAAAAGGATTGGCATCGCTGCCTATATCCATTAATACGAATAGAGGAATCAGTAATATTTTTTCCACTAATTGCAAAACAAAAAGAATCATTTGAACGATGACTAATTTTATATATGGGATATCAGTAACGATCCAAAAGAATAGAGCTGATAAAAATATGTATATGGAAGGGTCGATTATGCCTGTTATTATGTTGCCGCTCAAAATCAGCAGCTTTGCTGCTTCGAATTCATCGGCACTCATTTTCGTGATTTCTTTGGAGAATGATTCTGAACCAATGCCAAAATATCCCCCGATGGCGAATACTATAAGACTAAGAAAATATAAAAATAGTAATTTCAATCCAAGCTTTGTGACTGCCTCTGCATTTTGAAGCTGATAACGACTCCGATGAGGCTCTAAAATGCCCTTTAACAATCTGACCTGGTACACCATATGTGGTCCTCCTGCAAAAATTGATATATCTTCATATATTTTATCTTATTTTGGAAACAATTGCAGAAATAAGGAATGAATATACAAAAAAAACACATAATCATTCCCATTCATATTTAATCCCACCATACTAATTTGGAGTTAATACTGACAAATGTCGGGCAAGGACTTTAATGCGTGCAGGAGTTCGTCTATAGTTCTCTCCATCCATATCCACATCAAGTGGCCTCTTGGTTTCAATGGTCAGGGTATCGGCATTTAAATAAGTCACCCCAGAGTCAGAGATCATATTTTGTGTCCATGAACGCTTCATCGCTATTATTTCTAAAAATGCACCAAGGCTTGCATTTTCCAAGATGGCAACGCCGAAGAGTCCATCATCTGGACTAATCATGGGAAAGGGCAATAAATTGGTGCCGATAAAACAACCATTCAAAACCAAAATCATAACCGCTTCCCCTTCGATAACATTCCCATCATATTTTAGCTTATAGGAAAAGGGAGCATTCTCGCCAATTATCCTTATAGCACTTAATAAATATCCTATCTTACCAAACCTGCTTTTTTCCTGCTCATCAATATTGCTTGATGCATCTGAAATAAGCCCTACTCCCCAAAAATTAGAAAAATAATCGTTGTTGGCCTGCCCAATATCAATTGAACGAACTTTGCCATTCACTAATGCTTCCGCAGCTTGACGAACATTTTGAGGAATCTTTAATGTTCTGGAGAAGTCATTGCAAGTCCCTCCAGGTAAAACCCCAAACAGGGGCCGCCTCGGAAGCGGCGAAAGGCCATTTACACACTCATGCACCGTTCCATCTCCTCCTAATACGAAAACTACATCCATGTCTTCACCATATTCCAAGCAAAAACGGCATGCATCGCCCTTTTCCCTCGTTTGCAGAATGAGAAATTCATCAATATGTGGAGCTATTATCGGAAGACAACCCTCAAGATTCCTTTCGAGTTTATCATTACCGGCATTTTCATTATAAATCAGCATTCCCTTTTTCCATCGCATGATTTTTGCCCCCATATTATTGAAAGAATTGTCTTCTTCCCATCAATTTTACCTTTTCCTAAACCCCCGCTTTTGAAACTCATTAAGATCAAATGAAAAAAAGAGGCTATACGCCCCTTTCGGTAAAGCATTCATATACTTGTCAAATAATCCTTCATCATCAAGATAAGCTTTGAAGACAAGGGACTCCTTTTTTCATTTTTTTCCAAAAATAACAAAAGACTTTCCAAGATGATCGGGCTTGGACTAGCTTTTGAAAATTCCTCCTGGATTGCCTTTAAAGCTTCCATATTTTTACGTGTATCCATTCCCTCTTCTTTACGTGTTTCCACTTCCAGCATCCTGACGATGATCGAATGGATTTCTTCTTTTGGGCTCATATCCCGCATCGAGCATCCCGGTAGGGGAAATTGTTTCAACAATGGATCTTCCATGTTCTGCAGGCTTGCGATAATTGAATCCATCCGGTTCAATATGAAGCTAGGTAATAATTCCACATCAAAAGCATTTTGTTTCCTGATCAATATTCCGATATATCCTTTGAATAGGGAATCCAAAATTATGGTGCAATCCGGCAAAAGATCAGCTGAAAGTCCCGGGTATAACTCAATGATTTTACGCTTGAACCAAATCAAGCCCTCTTCATGGATATAATGTAAAAATTTATCTAGTTCTTTGCTGATATGAAGCATTTGTTCCTGCATCATCATTTGAATCAAATTGGTATTTCCCGTCATATGCTCAATGTGAACTGTGATTTGCCTCATGAACTTGTCTTTACTGGACAATGAAGCATCCAGTTCAAGATCAAGCAATGAGTCCGTCAACGCTTCATAATAAAATTTAAAAATGGAGACCAGTAATTCTTCCTTCGATTTAAAATGATTATAAAAAGACCCCTTTGCTATCCCACACTTTTCAGCAATTTCCTGAACGGAAGTGGCATGATAGCCTTTCTCCGCGAAAAGCTCTACAGATTTATCTATGATCATCTTATTTTTTTCTTTCATTAAATTCATCCTATCTCTTAAAATTATCCTTTGGTGACCGATGGGTCACATCTCCCAAATTGTATCCCAAAACCCTTGAAATCACAACGTTAACACTAGCGGATATTATCTGTTGCAATCATAATCCATATACTATATATTTGAGTCTATGACCGAATAGTCACAATTTTATGTATGGAGGGTACAAGCTTGAATTCAATAATTAAGTTTTCATTAAAGAATAAATTGGCAATCTGGTTGCTTACGATCATCATCGTTGCAGCTGGTTTATACTCAGGTTTAAACATGAAACAAGAAACCATTCCAAGCATCTCGACTCCTTTAATAAGCATCTCCACTGTATATCCTGGAGCTGCACCTGAAGAAGTAGCAGATAAACTTACGGACCAGATTGAGCAGAAAGTAACAAATTTGTCAGGAGTCGAATTAGTCAGTTCTTCGTCCATGGCTAATGCCTCTTCCGTCCAGTTACAATATGATTATGATACGGATATGGACGACGCTGTAAAAGAAGTGAAAGAAGCTTTAGAGAAATTAGAACTGCCTGAGGGAGTGGATGCCCCAAGCGTCTCTAAATTAGAATTAAACGCTTTTCCTGTCGTCGCACTCAGTGTAACAGATAAGGGTTCTGATTTACCAGCTCTTACAAAAAACGTCGAAGAGGTGTTGGTGCCTAAACTTGAAGGGATTGACGGCGTGACATCCGTATCAATTTCCGGACAACAAGTAAATGAAGGCAGCCTTGTATTCGACGAGGAAAAGATGGCTCAATACGGGCTCGATGAAGATACCGTAAAGAAGGTTATCCAGGCCGCAAACGTAAACATGCCGCTTGGCATATATAACTTTGATGATAAAGAAAAAACGATCGTTGTGGATGGAAACATCTCCACATTAAAAGACCTCAAAAATATAAAGATACCTTTAACCGGCGGCTCTCAAACAGGAACGCCGGCACAAACCGGACCGGAAACCAATCAATCAACTCCTGACATGGCAACAGGTCCTGCCCAAATGCAAAATGTCAAATTATCAGACATTGCCGATGTTAAAATCACCGGTAAGGCCGAATCGATTTCAAGAACAAACGGTAGCGAATCGATTGGAATCCAGGTTACAAGATCACCTGATGCCGATACAGTTGCAATCGTAGACGAAGTAAACGAAGAAGCCTCTAATTTCAAAGAAGAGTTTAAAGGCGTAAGTGTACACACTACGCTCGATCAAGCTAAACCGATTAAAGATTCTGTTGAAACCATGATCAGTAAGGCACTCTTCGGCTGTCTGTTTGCCGTCATTGTTATCATGCTGTTCCTTAGGAACTTTAAAACGACTCTCATTTCCGTCATTTCGATTCCATTATCCCTGTTAGCAGCGCTTTTGGTGCTCAAACAAATGGATATTTCATTGAATGTCATGACACTTGGGGCCATGACGGTTGCCATTGGCCGAGTAGTCGATGATTCCATTGTCGTCATTGAAAATATTTATAGAAGAATGGCTTTAAAAGGCGAACAATTAAAAGGCGGCGAATTAATACGATCAGCCACTAAGGAAATGTTCATCCCTATCCTTTCATCGACAATCGTTACTGTAGCCGTATACCTGCCTTTAGCCAGCGTTACAGGACCTGTCGGGGAACTATTCATGCCATTCGCCTTAACAATGGTGTTCGCATTGGTTGCTTCATTAATAATCGCCATCACTCTTGTTCCGGCAATGGCAGACTCTTTATTTAAAAAGGGACTATCCAAAAAAGAATTAAAATCACATGAAGAAAAACCAAGTAAACTATCAGCATTCTACCGAAAAGCACTGGATTGGTCGTTAAACCATAAGATAATCACTTTCGGTACAGCCATTGTATTATTGGTCGGCAGCTTATTCCTGATCCCAAGCATCGGTGTCAGCTTCATGCCTGCAGATGAAGAAAAAACGATTATCGTCACTTACACTCCCGCACCTGGAGAGTTAAAAGAAGATATTGAAAAGCAAACAGAAAAAGTGGAAAAATACTTCATGGATAAAGACGATGTGAAGACCGTTCAATACACACTTGGTGAAAGCATGATGGGCGGCGGCATGATGGGCGGCTCGAGTAACTCTGCTCTCTTCTATGTACTCTATGATGAAGACACTGAAGATTTCGGGGACAAAAAAGAAACCGTCATAAAAGAATTAACTGAACTTGATTCACCTGGAACATGGAAACAACAAGATTTCACGTCAACATCAAGCAACGAAACCACTCTATTTGTTTACGGTAATACACAAAAAGATATTGAACCGGTAATTGATGATATTCAAAATATCATGAAGAAAAATAAAGATTTAAAAGATGTTGATACAAGTCTTTCCGATGCTTATGAGCAATACACTCTAGTTGCAGACCAAGAAAAGTTAAGTGACCTTGGACTGACAGCTGCACAAATTGGCATGTCCATTGCCAATACGAATAAAGATGATGCTTTAACTACCATTAAGAAAGATGGAGAAGAAGTCAAAGTATATGTCGAGACAAAAGAAACGACATTCGAAGACAAAAAAGATCTTGAGAATACTAAAATTTCTTCTCCAATGGGAATGGAAATCCCATTGAAAGAGCTTGTGAAAATCGAAGAAGGCAAAGCTTCCGATACAATCAGCCGCCGCGATGGAAAAATTTATGCCGACGTGTCTGCAACAATCAAAACGGATGATGTGGCAGCAGTAACAGCAGATGTACAGAAGGAAGTTGATAAATTAGACCTTCCCGCAAGCGTCACTATAGACTATGGCGGAGTGACGGAAGATATCCAGGAATCATTCACTCAACTTGGTATCGCTATGTTAGCGGCCGTTGCTATCGTATACTTTGTCCTTGTCGTTACTTTCCATGGTGGTTTAGCACCAATAGCCATTCTCTTCTCCTTACCATTTACGGTAATCGGGGCATTGGCAGGGCTATTCGTTGCAGGTGAGACCATCAGCGTTTCAGCAATGATGGGTGTACTAATGCTTATTGGTATCGTTGTAACCAATGCCATCGTATTAGTGGACCGTGTTATCAAGAATGAAGAATCCGGGCTATCTATCAGGGAAGCTTTACTCGAGGCAGGTTCTACCCGTCTACGTCCAATCCTGATGACTGCCCTTGCCACAATCGGCGCTTTAATACCTCTGGCAATCGGTGCAGAAGGCAGTGGATTAATATCACAAGGTTTGGGAATTACCGTTATTGGCGGACTTGTGAGTTCTACATTGCTAACACTTGTAATAGTACCGGTAGTATATGAAGTCATAATGAAAATAGGTAAAAAGAAGAAAAAAACAGTTAAGTAAAGAATTAAAAAAGAGGGGATTCCTTATTAGGAATCCCCTCTTTCTTGTTCAAACAATGCACAATATGCTCTTATAAATACAACTTCACAGGCCCTCACGTCCTATTCGTCATTTCATTTCCAAGGAAATTTGTTTGTTTTAAATTCTTATATATAAACAAAAAAGGGAAAGAGCTCGCTTTCCCTTTTAATTTCTATGGATTAATGTTTGGTGAAAGTTTGGTCTATCGCATTTGCCAGGTCCAGCGATTTTTCTTTTAGATAACGCTTCGTTACATTTAAATCTTTATGACCGGCAAGCTTGGATATCGTTTGTATATCTATTCCATTATCCACTAACCTTTGGCAAAAGGTATGTCGCAGTTTATGTGGATGCACATTGTATTTTTTTAATATATATTGAACTGACCTCGGAGTGATCCTTTGATTATAGCTTGAGATGAATAACGGATCTGCTTTTTCTTTTAAAGAAAGAAGATAATTCTGTATATGCTGTATAGCCGATATTGTAAGGGGAACGGATCTATCGACCTCACCTTTTGCGTTCCTGACAAGTATATAATTTCGTTCTGTTTCCATGATGACGTCGCGGCCATTCAAGTCACATAATTCGGAGACGCGGATTCCTGTATGTAACAAAAGGTAGACGATGGCAATGTTTCTTAGGTTTCCTTCTGCTTCTATATCTCTTAACAGGATCTGCTGCTCATTTATGCTTAAAGTTTCAGGTACCTCAAGCTTGTGCTCCTTAACCTTACGTTCCACAGAAAGCATCACTTGCGGTTTACCTAAAAATTTAAAGAAAACATTTAAGGCGATATAGTGTTTTTCGATAGTCCCTGGGCTTTTCTTGCAATTTTCTAAATAATCAAGATAACCCTGAACATCTTCAGAATGAATCTCCATCAATATCTTTTGTGTCTGGTCACAAAACTGTGAAAGGACACCAGTATACGTTTTGATCGTATTAGCTGATTTGCCTTGGTCTCTCAACCATTCAGCAAACGAAAAAATCATTTCATCTTTAGCAGAGGTATCCATCGGCTATTCCCCCAATGACAGTTTCAGAACTACGTTAAGTTTAACATATATCCCTGTAGAAACGAAGAATTCTGTCCCTTTGTATTAATCAGATATGGATAATGCAGATAGAAGTAAAAATTAGTATGCATCCATAGTATGCCCTACCATGTATACTGCATATAACATTGTTTATGGTCCTTTTACTTCTCTACTTTTTAACAGTTTTAAAATATAAGATACTGAAGGATTGACAACGGCAAAAAAAGACCAGCCGGATGGCGGGTCTTTTGAAATGGCTTGGCGGCGTCCTACTCTCACAGGGGGAAACCCCCAACTACCATCGGCGCTGAAGAGCTTAACTGCCGTGTTCGGAATGGG
>NZ_JBSGVZ010000033.1:0-28571 GCF_053608705.1 Peribacillus sp. NPDC055009
TAATAATATATTTTATTCATTGGCACAAATATTAATTTTTAATTCACGTAAAACATAAGCCTTAAAGATAGTATTTACTATCAGGGAATGATTAAATCCAGAATTCTGCTGAATCAACCTCTCTTTTTCTAGCTGTAGATGATTGATTTATAGTTTCATATGAACATATACAAAAACCCGTCCACCTAAGGAGGACGGGTTACACATATATTCAAGGCAATCACTCCACAACCGGGAGCCAACCTTTTATCCCAATCAACTTTTCCCAAAGCGGATCTGGAATGACCAGTTCATCCTGATCTTTCTTTGAAAGAGTGGTCCGTATTTCCGCTTCTTTTCCAGACCTGATTTTTTCAATCCAATGCGGTTCCATAAGAAGTTCACGGCCAAGGGCGATAAAAGGGACACCCGTTTCCATAGCTTCCGCAACTTCATCGGGTGTATGCAGTGAGCCTACACCGACAACAGGGATACGATTACCTACTTTATCGTAAATTTTGACGATGCGTGACTTTGTCCTATCACTCTCGCGGAATGAGCCATTCCAGAAGTGGCCTACCGATATATGTAGATAATCCAGGTTTTGATTCGCTAATCTATCAACGAATTGAATCGTATCATCTAATGTGATTCCAGGATTGCTGCCTTCTTCAGGAGAAAGGCGGTAGCCGATGATAAACGGCTTTTTCGCATGCTCAGCAACCGTTTTCTCGACTTCATTCACAATGGTAAGCGGGAAAATCAATCGTTTTCCCAGTGTTCCACCCCAGTTATCCGTACGACGGTTCGAGTGTGGCGAGAAGAATTGCTGCAGCAAGTACGTATTGGCACCATGGATTTCCACACCATCGAATCCTGCTTCGATTGCCCTTCTTGTTGCTTCTCCAAATGCCTTAATAATGTCTTGTATTTCATCTTCACTCATTTCCCGCGGTACAGGTGCTTCCTCGCTGGAAGCGATGGCACTTGCAGAAACAGGTTGGTTATCAGGCAATAATTCCGGCGGACTTTGCCGGCCTCCATGATATATTTGCAGGATCGCTTTTGAGCCGTTGGACTGAATCGTTTCGGCTAGTTTTCTCAAGGAAGGGATAAAGAAATCGTCATCTGCACTAAGTTGGCCTGGGAATCCCTTGCCTCCAGCAGATACATAGGCACATGCCGTGACCACCGCACCTACACCAGCCGAGCGTTCAGCGTAATAGGCCAGTTCATCATCGGTTACAACGCCTTGATCATCTGAAGAATAAGTGGTCATAGGAGCCATCATGATACGATTTTTCACTTCTACCCCTGATGGAAATATATATGGTTGAAAAATCTTTTCGTATTTTTGATTCATGCCAATCCTCCCCCTTTACTCTTAGTGGTGATGATGTCCGTGCGGTTCTTTAGAAGGATTCGTGATTTCAAAGCCTTCTTCAGGTACATAAAAATATTTAATCCAGACACCATCCAGAAATTCTTCACGTGAATCAAGCAAAATATCGATTTCTTTATCTGTTTTGACGATTTCATCATGCTCTGCCGGTGTATCCAGCTTCATGTCATAATGGGCATGATCACCATGCATATGGGTGATATATACACGAATCATTTTCCCTTCGGCTTCTTCAGTGCTCAGCATTTTTTGTAAGACCTTTGCTGCATTGCGATTTATTTTGCAATTCATGTCCATTCCTCCAACAATAAAATTATCCCTGTACTGAATTCTACCCAATTAAGGGTTATCAGTAACATCCATTTTCCCCCTTCATGATTGGCCATGTACTCGGTCTGAAGGAAAGACGATGCCGATTTGCTTTCTTGCTTCATCCATGATTTCCATGGTCAACAATGAATTCGAATATGAATTAATATCGGATTCCATTTTCCCCTGCTGTATCAAATCAACAAATTCTTTCGCTTCATAATACATGGTAGGCATATCCTGTTTAACAGAAATATTTTCAGTGGTTCCATCCCGATACTGAATATCCACCGCTTGCGGTCCTGAAATTTTCTGAATGATGATGCTTCCAAGTTCACCTTGAATTTCCGATGGCAAATTGGATTCAGTAATTTTGGAAAACATGACGACTGCCTCCATTTCATCATATGAAAGCAGAATCGTTCCCTGCCCATCAACTCCTGATTCAAGCATCGTACCTGATGCCTGCACCTTATTCGGTTTACCGAACAGTACAACAAGTGGATAGAGGACGTAAATGCCTAAATCCATTAAAGAGCCACTGGAGAATTCCGGATTGAATGCATTCAGCACAGTTCCTTGTTTATATGAATCGTAGCGTGATGAATATTGGCAAAAGCTTCCCGAGAAACGCCTAATCTTCCCGATTTTATCCAGATTCCCTTTTATACTTTCGAAATTCGGCATGATGGTCGATTTCATAGCTTCCATCAATAGCACATCATTTTGTTTTGCTGCCTCAATCATATCCCTTACTTCTGCCGCATTCGAGGCCATTGGTTTTTCACATAATACATGTTTTTTATTTTGTAAAAACAACACGGCTTGCCGGCAATGATGAGAGTTAGGGCTTGCTATATATACAGCATCGATTTCATCGCTGGCAGCCATTTCTTCTATATTCGTAAAAGTCGTATGTACTTCGTATTTATTGGCAAATTCCTTGGCTTTCTCTTCTGTACGTGAATACACGGCGGTTAAAGATAAATCCTCTACATGCTTAGCAGCCTCCAAAAATCGTTCCGTGATCCAGTTTGTACCTATTACCCCTAATCTTATCAACATCCTATCCCCTTTCAAGCTAACTTAATTATGTCCTCAATATACAGACATTTCACTGAAAAACAAAGTATAATGAACAACCGCAATTGTTTAAATTGGATTTTTTAGGCAATATTCGTTTATAATTTTTCTATATTACCACTGCCATGATGTTTCTACATACTCCCAAATTGGGAATAGAAGACTTAAAAGGAGCGTGTGAAGTTTATGACAGAATTAATGAAAAACAAAGTTGCCATCATTACCGGTGGAGGATCGGGAATTGGCCGGGGCGCTGCACTGAAACTAGCTGAAAACGGCGCGAACATCATCTTTTTTGATCGTACAGTCGAAAATGCCGAAAAAGTGAAGGAAGAAGTGGAGAACCTTGGCCGAGAGGCTTTAATCATTAAAACGGATGTTTCCAAGGCTGAGCAAGTTGAACATGCCTACAAGACGGCCTATGAACATTTTGGAAAAATTGATTTTGTATTTGCAAACGCAGGCATCAACGGAGTGATTGCCCCTATAGAAGACATAAAGCCAGAAGATTGGGATCAGACACATACCATCAACCTCAAAGGCACCTTTCTCACCATCAAATACGCCATTCCCTACATGAAGGAAACAGGCGGCAGCATCGTAATCAACAGCTCCATCAATGGAAACCGATATTTCAAGAATTTTGGTTTTTCCGCTTATAGTTCATCCAAAGCTGGTCAAGTCGCTTTCGGAAAAATGGCTGCACTCGAATTGGCAAGATATAAAATCAGGGTAAATACCATTTGTCCCGGCTCCATCGATACGAACATTCACGATAACACATTCCCGGAAGATGAAAACTTAAAAAAAATCACGATTCCCATTGAATATCCGCAAGGCTCCCAGCCCCTGGCGAAGAAAGCGGGAACTACCGAACAAGCGGGTGATCTCGTATTGTTTCTAGCATCAGACATGTCCTCACATGTTACGGGTACGGAAGTTTATATCGATGGAGCAGAATCACTTTTATGATTCATACTTACCCCCTTAAAGGAAAAAGCTGAAACCCACATCAGGATTTCAGCTTTTTTACTTTTTAAGCAACTCGCCTTAATCCGCGACGGGCAAGGAGTAAATAAGCGAACATGGCGATGACATGACAACTTACCATCACAATTCCCATCGGCAAGGGTGACTCACCTGAACCTAATCCCACCAAGGGAGCCATTAGTGATCCCAATATGAAGGGAAGCAGGCCTATTAAAGCCGAAGCACTGCCTGCTGTTTTTTTCTGATTTTGCATCGCTAAAGAGAAACTCGTTGTACCAACAATACCGACGCTGGAGACAGAGAGGAATAAAGCGACCAAGATTCCTGCCAACCCCATTTCAAGAAGAACTGTGGCAAGAAGTAATATCCCCCCAAACAAGGCTAGGCATAATCCCATTTGAAGCAGTTTTTCTTCTTTAATCTTCCCAGCAAGCTTCCCGGCAACTTGTGAAGCGATGATGATCCCAATTCCGTTTATTGCAAAAATCAGGCTGAAGGTCTGTGGGGAAACCCCATAAATGTTCTGGAGAACAAAAGGCGATCCGGAAATATAAGCGAACATTGCAGCACTTATGAATCCTTGTGCAAAAGCATAGCCCATAAACACACGATCCTTCAATAAGTTCCCAAAAGTCCTGACTGTATCGTTTACCCCACCGGCACTCCTGAGATTAGACGATAAAGTTTCCTTTATCCCAAAAAATGCAGCCGCAACCATAATGATACCTAATACTGAAATGACAATGAAAACTCCCCGCCAAGAAGTGAACTGCAAAAGTTGACCGCCAAAAACCGGAGCCAATATCGGTGCCGCCCCATTCACAAGCATTAACATGGAGAAGAACTTGGTCAAATCCGTTCCTGAAAAAAGGTCACGAACTATGGCCCTTGAAATGACAATGCCTCCCGCTCCTGCAATACCTTGGATAAAACGTAATAATAAAAGCAATTCAATGGTTGGAGCAAAGGCGCATAACAGAGATGAAATGCAATAAATGGATAAAGATATGACTAACGGTGTCCGCCTTCCTTTTGCATCACTTAGAGGCCCTAAATAAATTTGGCCCAAAGCCAATCCTAACAAGCAGGCAGTCAAGCTCAGCTGCGCTAAAGAAGTACTGCTATTCAGATCCTCTGCCAGTGTAGGGAGACCTGGTAAATACATATCAAGTGACAGTGGTCCAATCGCTGCAAAAGACCCCAGCATAAGAGCCATCAACAGCCTTTTGGATTTAGTCATTTCGTTGCCTGATGATATCGTTTCCTTCATTTCAATCATTATTACCCCTATCCCTTTCAACTAATTGTTTTTCCTAAATAAAACTCGACTTTCTTTATTTTACAAAAGATCGATACAATTTACGATAAGAATGCTTCACTCGAATTCGTTTCTTCCATTCTGCATTCAATTAAGCATTAATGTGAGGATAAAGGAAAACTTTTAACGGACAAAACGATTCTCACCTTCGGATGCAACTCCATTTGAGCGTTATTTTCAGCTTCGGTTAAAAGAATCCAATAAAAAATGACCCCATTTTGGAGTCATTCTAGATTGTAGACATACTCGAAATAAAGCGAGTTTGCCTGCCATTTTTTATTAAAAAAACGTTGCAGTTGATTTCAGCCGGAGCACTTTTCACCATCTATACCGGACGTTTTTTGTTATCCGGAGCTTCTCCTCGGCCGTCCACGTATTTATCCGACCTACACCCCACTTTATTCGACCGTTCACGTATTTATCCGACCTACAACGCTCTTTATTCGACCGTTCACGATTTTATCCGACCTACAACGCTCTTTATTCGACCGTTCTCATATTTATCCGACCTACAACGCTCTTTATTCGGCCGTTCTCATATTTATCCGACCTACAACGCTCTTTATTCGGCCGTTCACGATTTATCCGACCTACAACGCACTTTTCGGTCGTTCACGATTTTTTCGACCTTTACCTCACTCCGAAGCATTTATTTTAAGATTCACGGATTAAATCCGCTCCCCATTCCGCCGACCGTCTGTCCAGTTCATCAATTTAGTAGGTTTTATCCTATAAAACGGTCAAAACTCAAGGTGTCTAATCAAGTCTCGTTTTAAAATCGTAATAGGGATTCGGGATGTGACCATTCCAAATCCCTTTTAGGGTCATTTTGATTTATTCAACACTACTAAATTACGGGGAGTATCACCAGATAACCCCTCCATCAAGTTTTGTACAGCTAAAGCAGCCATTTTCAATCTAGTGGCAATGCTGGCACTGCCGATATGCGGCAATGTAACCACATTGGGCAATGTTAGCAGTGGGTGGTCCACAGGGACGGGCTCTTCTTCGAATACATCCAATCCAGCCGCCCAAATCTCTCGACTCTCCAGCGCCTGGTACAATGCTTTTTCATCGATAATCCCGCCTCTTGCGGTATTTATGAGCACAGCTGTCCCTTTCATTAATTCAAGCTGCTCCTTGCCAATCATGTAAGTGGTTTCCGGTGTGAGCGGCAGCATGACACAAACGAAATCCGAGATTTGGAGCAATTTTTCAAGAGGCTGATATTCGATTCCTAATGTATTTTCCTGTTCATATTTACGGCTTCGATTAAAATAAACTAAGTTCATATCGAACCCTTTAGCTCTTTTGGCAAGGGCTTCCCCAATCCTGCCTAACCCGATGATACCCAGCGTTGCACCGTGTACATCTTGTCCGGTCAACTGCATCGGCGACCAGGTTTCCCACTTTCCGCTCCTTAAATAATCTTCAGCCTCCATCAACCTTCTCGCCGTTGCAAGCAGTAAGCCGAAGGTTAAATCAGCTGTCGTTTCCGTTAAAACCCCCGGTGTGTTCGTTACCATGATGCCCCGTTTTGTTGCACTTTGAACATCAATATTATTATGGCCCACTGCCATATTCGCGATGATTTTCAGATTAGGCGCCTGTTCAATCAGTGACTCATCGATTTGTTCCGTCAATAAGCAAAGCAGTCCCTCTACTTCTTT
Source organism: Peribacillus sp. NPDC055009 (assembly GCF_053608705.1). Classification (NCBI taxonomy): domain Bacteria; kingdom Bacillati; phylum Bacillota; class Bacilli; order Caryophanales; family Bacillaceae; genus Peribacillus; species Peribacillus sp. NPDC055009. The sequence goes on from NZ_JBSGVZ010000033.1 coordinate 6,752, forward strand.
CATTTCTTCTTCAAGGACTTCTCTAGGGACCGGTATATCCTCTTGATCCCACATCCTGACATCATAATTTTGACTAAGACCTTCGATGATTTGTCCTGGCAATTTCCTTGTAATATAAATTTTTTGCTTCAAACCCTAAACCTCCCATACCGTTTCGTTCCATGAAACGCATTTTTGCACCTTTTGTCGTCTTCAGTTTTTTTACACAAAAATAATTAAAAGAATATTGGCTAAATTACTGGCTTGTTTATTCAATTTTAAAATAAACTAGATAAATAGACCATTCATTTCCAATCAATCTTACTATTAAATTTCTCGATTGCCTGTAAGCTTCCGCTTGACAGTTTCAGTTCATTCAATTAATCATAGAATAATAACCCTTTAAATCTATTCGGTCATTAGTAATTTTTCGCAATTTTCCAGATGAAGTTTATCTCGATTTAGGAGGATATGGGACGTTCATGAAAACGAATACAACATATAAAATTTATCCAATTATAGCTCCAAGCGCTTTATCTTTAAAAAGTATAAACTTTTATTTAGTTAAACAGGATGAATCTTTAACATTAGTCGATGCAGGTATGAATGATGACGTCTGCTGGAATGCACTGCAGCAAACATTAAACGAAAATGGATTTACCGTTGGAGATATAACGGAAATTTTATTAACCCATCACCATGGAGACCATGTTGGTTTGGTCAACCGGATTACCGAACTCCATCCGATTCCCGTTTATGCCCATTCTAAATCCATTCCCCGTTTAAAAAGGGACCCTGCCTTCTTAAGTATGAGAATTGAATTTTATCAGCAGCTTTACCATGAGATGGGCTGTGGTGAACTTGGAGATAAACAAGTGGCTTACCTATTCAACGCGGTCGATAATAATAAAGATCAAAAACTGAATGGTGACATCATCGCAATCACGGAAAAACAATTGCTGAATTTTGAAGTGATCGAATTTCCAGGGCATGCCCCGGATCAAATTGCATTCCTTGACAAAGAAGGAAAACGGCTTCTTGCCGGTGATTTATTGATTGAACATATATCAAGCAATGCCTTGATCGAACCTGATGAAAACGGTAATAGAATGCTGACCCTTGTAGATCATATCGATTCATTAAAACGATGTTTAGCATTACAGGTGAATCTCCTCTTTCCTGGTCATGGTAACATCATTGAACAACCTGGTCATACGATTGAAAAAAGACTCAACAGCATAGAAAGAAAATCACAAAAGATCCTGGCCTTGATAGAATCCGGAATTTCTACAGGCAATGAACTGGCAAAGGAGTTTTACAAACAAAAGTATTTAACAGAATTCCCGCTCGTCATGTCAGAAATCATCGGCCATTTGGATTATTTAGAATATCAGGGGAAGGTCATGAAACAACTCGTTGAAGATGTAGTTCATTATCAAGCTAAATGACATTAAAAAAGGCTGAAATTGAAATCGTCCCCACTTAGTAGGGACTTTTTTGTGGAAAAATATACAAAATAATTGAATCTGAAATACATAGGCCTTTTTGGGTGTTTTAATTAATCTAACAGGAGATCGATTAGAATGTGAAGAATTTATTATCTGAATATTAAATATTTTCAGAATAGGGGATTTGATGTGAAAAGAAAATTTTTAAAGGTTTTAAGTTCAACAGTAGTAGCCGCAACTTTACTTGGCCCAAATTTCAGCTTAGCTGAAAGAGGACCAAATCCGACAGGTGGAACGAATCTTTCTACCGAAGCATTCCTTAATTATGACGAACTTGTAAAAGAATTAAATCAACTTGAGCAAGCGAGTGCAGGGAAAGTCAATGTCGAAGTTGCCGGAAAAACGAATCAGGGCCGTTCCATTCAAAAAGTGACTGTCGGTCATGGTGACAAAGTCGTTCTTATTCAAAGTGAAATTCATGGAAATGAAAAAACAGGAACTGTCGCGTTATTGAACATTCTTAAAAACCTTGGTCAAAGTAACTCACCTGGGGTAAAGAAAGTACTTGATGAACTAACAATTGTTGCCATTCCAATGATGAACGTAGACGGCTCAGAGCTTGATCGTCGTGGAAATGAGATGAAATGGTCTGAAGTTGTAGGTAAATTCCCCCAACTTTCTAATGCAAAACCTACTTGGAACTATTACACTACTCCCAGATCAGGAGACGACTATGCTAGCAAACCGGGATTTGATGTTAATCGTGACTTCAATCCAGACCTAAATTATGTACCAAAGCCTCAAGACTTCCCGGGGGCATCTGAAAAGCCAGGCTGGTTTATTACCCCCGAAGCGCAAACGCTACGTGACACATATAAAGGGTTAAAATCGAAATTCGGGAAAGTGGATGTTTTTATCGATCTTCATCACCAGGGATTCCCATATATCGAAGGAACTGATGAGCGTGCAACTATGTCAATATCAGGAAAATTCGTTCCTAACCCAAGCACTCCAGAAGGTGCTAAATATGAAGAGTATGCAGATAATTTCAAATATGATTTCTCTCGTCAGTTGACACTTACTGCGTATAATGCACTGCAAGCAAAAGGGAATTCAGTTTTTACAAATATTTCATTATATGATCAATCTATTGACCTGCCAGGAACTGCTTTAGGGACGTTTGCTTTAAACGGAAGTGGGACGGTTCTATTTGAAGTTAGTGGTCAAACACAAAACTTTGGGCAAAAAAAGAATGGCCAGCTCGTAAAAACGGTTGAAACGGGGCTAATGGGTATTATCAATGGTGTAACAGATGGATCGGTTCATAATCTTAATCCATCAGACTATGAAAAAATTCCTGAAAGTTCATCTACACCCGGAATCTAGTCAATTTTGAAACTTAATTGTAAAGGCGGGCTTGTCCGCCATCTGGCACCGGTTGAATATCGAAGCCAGATGGCAGCAAAGCCCTTTTTATTTGTGGGTAAGTCCATATCCAATTAAAGATTTCAGCCTTTTCTTGCTGAAGATACTCACACGCACACGACAATCTCTCTGGAAAAAATGCCTTTCCTGGCAACACAGCGATCGGCGATCTCAAATCCTGCTTCTTCAATCATATGATCCATCGTGTCGATCGTTACGACGACGACCTTGTCAGCAAAGCCCCTGGCATGTTTAAGGATCGATAGCTGATCTTCCGGTGTCGCATGTGTATATAAATTGTAGGGCATATCGATAATCGCTACATCATATTTACTGGTGACCTCCGAAATCGGACCTGTAGTTACATCACCTTCGAGTCCGAAATAGGCAATGTTCTCCCTGGAACCGTCGGTAACAAGCGGATTGATATCCCGGCCGACAATATTGATTCCCATCGACAATGCTTCTACCAATACCGTTCCAATTCCGCAACATGGATCAATTGCCTTCACTCCATCCGGATGCGGAACGGCTATGTTGGCAATGGCCCTCGCCACTCTTGTGCTTAGCGCTGTTGAATATTCACGGGGCTTTTTCATATGTTTTAACCAAACCGCTTCAGGTTTGACATACTTCCCGAAATACCAACGTCCGCCAAGGGTCACGATTCCAAAGACCTGATCAGGATTGCGTACATCGGCATTTCCCTGAATGTGCCAGCCAATCTCCCGTTCAATTTCACGCTGTCCATCATAATCTATTTTTGCTTCTTTATTCAAATCGTTAATTTTCACGAATAATACTTTGAACGTCGAATCAGGCAAATGGATATCCTTCACTTGCTCAACGATTTCGGATATGCTCTCCCCTTCAAACATCACTTCGACCCGCCCTTTTATGAAAGGGCTCCTGCTCGGTTCAATTGCTATATCACTTTTCAAAATATCCCCTGAAGTCTCAAAGCCAAAGAACGAGCGCATCTCCATTTTAGATAATGAGCGTTCGTCAGGGGTGCATGTAAACGTATATATATATGCCGGTTTGCGGCTATGATTAGTCAATCCATTCCCATCCTTCATTACTTTAGATTATCTCTTTCTATCAAACATAGCTGTAATAGTATAGAAAAGCAAATGGAATCGTGCAGTAAAAAGCAGGAATGCTTATCATTCAACATTCCTGCTGTTATATTTTTCATTGTTCCATCACTAGCGGATAGGAATTATTAATCCAATTTATACAGCCGGCTATTTATATACTTTGCACGGGCCTCAATGAATTTCAGGATGAATTCGGGCTCATTATCAAATTTCACAATATCCCCCTTGATATATGGATCTTTTGAAATATAAGGTCTTATTTGATCATGCATTTCCTGAATGATAGGTTTCATATAGCCCACGTTAAATTGATTGTTCAAAATCTCCTTAAGAAGTTCTTGGTATCGGACACGAAAACCCCTTACATCAAGGATTCTAGCAGTCAATGTATTGAACCCCTCGATTCCCACATAATCCTCTTCCATCACTCTCCCGTTAACATCCCTGCCCCATGTCGCATCATAATCCCATGGAATCATTTCAAAGAGTCCAGTTTCTCCATTTCGATACAAGGCATAGTTATGAACGAACCCATCATAGTTTTGTGTGAATATGACACCGGCCAGCCAGCGCAGGTATTTTTCGACATCGACATATTTTACAATTTCCTTTTCAAATTCCACTCTTGAAATTGTATTGATTTGAAGAATCAACTCTTGTAAATATAATTCATCCTTTTCTGTTCCGCATTTTTTTTGATAGCCCATCTCCAATGATTTTTTGATTCCTTTATCCAAATCGCTCATCAATGAGAAATTGGCATCACCATCCACTGCATAGAAAATGGACCCCTGTGGCAGACCCCTTTTCTTCAAATAATATTCATCAACCGATTCCAATTCCAGGTATATCCCTTCGTCTTTTCCGTTCAGATTCAGGAAAACGAACTGGGAGTTAGGTGATAAGATTCCTATATCCGAAAAAAAGTCTAAAGATAATTTATTTCTTAATAAAGATTTATCTTTATATTCGGCATTTAAATGAACTTCCTTGGCACTCTTAAAAGTATTAGGTTTATAAAAGACTACATTATAGGATTTTTTGCGAAAACCACGGATATGAGAGCCACGGTAAACAATATCAATATCAAGTTTTTTTCTGTTAAGTGTTAACTTTGCCGGTAAAGGATCATTGCACCATATATCTCTGCGAAGTTCCATTAAATTAACTGGTGAAATAAAAAGCTGGTACACAGGCAGCTTCTGGTCAGAATCCATATAACCCTTCCCTTCACTTTCACTTTCATATTAAATTATGAAAAAAAGCGAGGGGTGTCACCAAAAACAAATTTTATTAAAAATTGTGCTATTATCTCTGGCATATTACGTACAAACGCATAGTTTACGAATAGAAAGGAGGATATATAAATATGTCTGACATCATTCGAAATATACAAAATGCGGTGGATAGAGCCAATTCCTTCGGGTTAGGCGATTTCATGTATAATGACCCATGTTCAAAAGGCCGTTCTTCACGAAAAAACAACAATAATAGGCGAACTTCCCGTAGAAGCACTAAACGTTGCACGAGCAGGAATCGGTCCACTTCCGGCACGCAAAGACGCTCTTGCTGGAAACGGAGATCTACATGCAGCACACAAAGGCGCACTAGCAGGAGGAGGTCCACTTGCAGCACACAAAGGCGCACTAGCAGAAGGAGGTCCACTTGCCGTACGCAAAGGCGCACTAGCAGAAGGAGGTCCACTTGCCGTACGCAAAGGCGCACTAGCAGAAGGAGGTCCACTTGCCGTACGCAAAGGCGCACTAGCAGGAGGAGGTCCACTTGCAGCAGACAACGGCGCTCCAACAGAAACCGGTGTTCGTCCAACCACTGCAGTTGGCTTTGCGGCAATAACTTTCGCAATAAACGGAAAAGGTGCTTCTAGTTTCATGGTACCGTTTTAATTACAACTAATATTTTTTTACTGGATTATTAAGCTTTACTTTAAAGTACAATTTCTATAAAAAAACACAAACTCGTCCTATAGGTAGGGGCGAGTTTTGTGTTTTTCACGATCGTTAAATCCAGTCAAATGTCCCTTTCCTTAAACAATAAAAAAGGATCCTACCCTTTTACATACGGTAGGATCCTTCAAGTTTCGCTTATTTAACGGAGACCAATTCGAACTGTGCATACACATCCTTCAGCCCTGCTTGAATGGCTTGACCAGCCTTCCCACGATAATGCATTTGCACACGATCAATCAATTCTTCGATACCATCTTTCAGGCAATAACCGCGCAGCAGCTGACGAATGAATTCCCTTCCATGTTCTGTAGCAAGTGTACATGAAGCCTCGACTATTACTCCATATTTAAAGTCAAGCTCTACCGTGATGGTGATGGAATCATATATATTTCTCGCTGCCATCCCTTGTGGAAGCTTTGCATGCCCTGCAATAAAGTATGTGTTCATCATCTGATCTCCTCTATCTATAGTTAATGTACGGAAACCTGCTCGAAGGGCCATGCAGGCAATTGCTTACGAAGCTCTTTATCTTGTCTGTAGCCAAGTGCGTATTCACCCTGCATTACAGTATGAATCTCACGGGTTCCTTCATAAATGACCGGAGCTTTTGAATTCCGCAGAAAACGTTCCACTGGATATTCATCCGAGTAGCCATAGGCACCATGAATTTGAACAGCATCATTGGCAGCTTCGTTTGCAGCATTACATGATATCCACTTGGCAAGCGATGTTTCCTTCGTATTCCTTTTTCCTAGATTTTTTAAGGTACCCGCTTTAAAAACGAGCAATCTGGAAATCTCTAAATTTGCGGTCATCTTGGCAATCATCTGTTGAACGAGCTGATGCTTGCCAATCTCTTTTCCGAATGTGCTTCTTTCATGGCAATACTTCAAGCTTGCTTCCAGGCTTGCTTCTATTAACCCTACAGCACCTGCGGCCACTGTAAACCGGCCGCTGTCCAATGCCGACATGGAAATTTTAAAGCCCTCACCTTCTTCACCAAGCCTATTCTCCACTGGAACTTTTACATCCGTTAAAAAGATTTCGCCTGTATTCCCGGCACGAATTCCCAATTTCCCTTTAATGGCTTTCGACTCCACTCCCTCGAAAGTCCGTTCCACAATAAAAGCAGTGATGCCCCTTGAACCGGCATCATGATCCGTCTTGGCGAAGATAAGGAAATGATCTGCATAATCACAGAGCGAAATCCATGTTTTAGACCCGTTCAAGATATAGTGGTCCCCAACACGTTTTGCCGTTGATTTCATTGCAGCAACATCAGACCCTGCATTCGGTTCAGTCAGACCAAAAGCACCTATCTTGATCCCCTTTGCCTGCGGTACTAAATATTTCTGTTTTTGTTCTTCCGTCCCCCATTGCAGCAGGGTCATGCTATTCAACCCTGTATGTACCGAAACTGCAGTACGGTAAGCCGTATCGCCTCGCTCCAGCTCCTCACAAACGATGGCCAGGGTATTATAATCCATTCCGACTCCGCCATACTCTTCTGGTATACAAACGCCCATCAACTGCAATTCCGCTAATCTTTTTAAAATATGTGGCTGGAATTGACCTTGCCTATCCCACTCTTGAATGTAAGGGATAATTTCCTTATCGACAAATTTCCTTACCACTTTCTTCACGCTTTGCTGCTCTTCTGTTAATTCGAAATTCATCATTAAAATTCCTCCTAAATAATTTTATTTTCTTTGAATTTGCTTATTTGGTCTGTACTATATCCAATATCAGCCAAAATGGAATCGGTGTGCTCACCATAGAGCGGCGGATGCTTTCTCATCGTAACCGGCGTTTTTGAAAGGTTCAGGGGCGATCCCGTCACTCTAAGCTCTTCGATTGTGGGATGCTCCATGCTCACCAACATGCCTCTTGCGATGATTTGCGGATCCTCGAACATCTCTGCTATATCATTGATTGGACCATTGGGTATCCCTGCATCATCAAACAGCCTTTTCCATTCCTTCTTTGTCTTTCCTTCCAACAAATCCTCTATTATCGGTATTAAGGCTTCCTTGTTTTGCAAACGTTTTTCATTATGCTTAAACTGTTCCTGCTGGGCTAAATCAGGTCTGCCTATAACGGTTGAAAACCTTCTGAACTGATCATCATTTCCTACTGCAACGACAAGCTCTCCATCGCTTGTCCGGAATGTCTGGTATGGAACGATATTGGGATGCTGGTTACCCATTCTTTCAGGGGTCAAGCCACTGAATAAATAGTTGCTGGCGACATTCACCAATGAAGAAACCTGACAATCCATTAATGAAATATCAATTTCCTGACCTTCCCCCGCTTTATCCCTATGATGTAAAGCGGATAAAATGCCAATGCATGTATACAAGCCAGTCAATATGTCAGCTATGGCCACCCCGACCTTCACGGGACTCCCATCTTTTGCTCCTGTGATGCTCATCAAACCACTCATCGCTTGAATGATATAGTCATAGCCAGGCAAATCCTTATAAGGTCCTGTTAAACCAAATCCAGTAATCGAGGCCAAGATCAATTTGGGGTTCATTTCCTTTAAATCCTCATAACCTAACCCCATTTTTTCCAATGTGCCCGTCTTGAAATTTTGGATCACTATATCCCCTGAAGCCACTAACTTCCGGAAAATCTCTTTCCCTTGTTCCGACTTTAAATTCAAGGTCATGCTTTGCTTATTTCGATTGGCACATAAATAGTAAGCGCTTTCTCCTTGGGCGAATGGCGGACCCCAGCCTCTCGTTTCATCACCTGATTCATGATGCTCGATTTTAACAACATCGGCACCCAAATCACCGAGAATCATTGAACAAAACGGCCCCGCCAAAACACGGGATACATCGATAATCCTGACTCCCTCCAAAGCTCCATTCATATCATCACCCCTTTCAAACTGTCGGGATACACAAAAAAGAGCCAGTAAAACCAACAATGTCATTACATTGAATGTTTCACTGACCCTTATCCACGAACTGTCTTCCTGCAAAGGAAGATCAAGTGAACCAAGTCAATTTTTATAGATTCCAGTTTTATAACAAGCCGGCCATGCAACAAGGTAACTTGTTGTCATCGGTTTGGTAAATTAAGTATAGTGCGATTTTTTGAATTTTGCAATAATTTTGTATCGGTGTTTTTATTACTTCCTCTGAAATACTCTGTAGCATACCTCCCGTTAATATAAAAATACTTCCAGTAGTAATCGGAATTGCCTTTATTCGTGAGGCATGTGATGATTGAATATGCATAGTGTCAATATTTGAATTATACATAAATATCAATTATCGCTCGCTAGACTAGGAAAAATGAAAGGGAGATGGCGATATGGACAATAAAAAAGCGGAAATAATCGAAGCGATCAAGAAATACCACACAATCATCATTCATCGCCATGTTAATCCGGATCCGGATGCATTGGGATCACAAATCGGTTTAAAGAGGCTATTGAAGCATTCCTACCCTTCTAAAGAAGTCTTTGCGGTAGGCGAAGAAGTGGATAAGCTTCTATTCATTGGTGATATGGATGTCATTTCCGATAACAAATACAAAGGTGCCTTAGTGATTGTTTGTGATACGGCCAACATTTCACGGATCAGTGATTCCCGCTACTATCAAGGGGACATGCTGATCAAAATTGACCACCACCCTGAATATGAACAATTCGGTGATCTTTCTTGGGTTGACCCTTCCTATAGCTCCGCAAGTGAAATGCTTGTTGATTTATTCTTGGAATTTCCAGTGGGATTTGTCATGAATAAAGAAGCGGCTAAATCATTTTATGCAGGAATACTTAGTGATACAGGGAATTTCATGAATGGGAATACCACTCCGCGGACATTAAAGATGGTTTCACATTTAAGAACTTATAATATTCAGCCAGAAAGAATTCATAACAGTCTTAATGTAAAGGAAAAAAACGCTTCAAGACTTCAAAAAGATATCCTCATGAGCTTCAAGGTAACCGATAAAGGAGTAGCTTACTTCATTATTACCGAGGAACTTTTAAATATGTATGGCGTGGATCGACTCGAAGCTTCGAATTTAGTCAATACACTATCAAGTGTCAGGGGCAATAAAATTTGGGCTTTCTTCATCGAATATCCTTCTGAAATCCGTGTCAGGATACGTTCACGGAATATTCCCATCACTTCAGTCGCACGTCAATTCAATGGAGGAGGACATTCACTGGCTTCAGGAGCTACCATCCATTCCTGGGAAGAGGTTGATCATGTTATCCAAGCATTGGATCAAGTCTGTCCATAACAGGGAGTTCATGACCTGCGATGTTTATATGCAAGAATATTTACCCAGTTCAATTAAAACGGATTAATTCGTCCTTCGCCTGATTACAAAAAAAGCGCCAAAGCCAGGATGGCTGAGGCGCTTGCTTGTTTCAATTTATTTGGACACTTCTTGAAGAATTGATAAATCGATCATGCCTTTTATATCATTGCTAGGGATATAACCAGCTTCTTTGCTTATGTCGGCCATTTCCTGAATGACTTGCTCATTAACTTCGGTTGTCACTTCAAGGCGTGAAAATGCTGAAGCGACTTCTTCTTTACTTAATTCTTTTCCAGTCAGTTCCTTCAAATGCTTAATAACCAGTTCTTGGCTTTCTTCAGGGTTGTCTTGTATAAACTTCACCGCTTTTTCATGCGCTTTCAAATAGGAAGCAGCGAGCCCCTTTCTATCCAAGAACTTCTGGCTTGCAGCCACTACCGTGTTAGGTGAATCTTTCCCCCATGCAAATTGATCCCAGTCAAGCAGTAACTTTCCTTTTGCCTGGTTTTCCAATACATAACCCCATGGTTCCTGGGTTGCTGCTGCATCGACTGATTTTTGGACAAAAAGGGCGGTTGTGTCTGCAGGTGCTGCCGCATACAGCTCAACTGTGCCCCCATTTGTAGTCGGTTTTAAGTCAACATCTTGAAGGGCCTTCCTAAGCATGACATCCTGTGTGCTTCCAATGACGGGAATCGCTACCTTTTTACCGCCCAAATCTTTTAAATCCGTAACCTTGCTGCCCTCGCTAGCAACAAGTACGGCACCTCCATTAACAGCCCCGGAGATCAAGTGGTATTCAGGGTTTTTTACGTAAAAGTTAAGCAATGGACCAGGACCGACCGTTCCGACATCAATGGCGTTTGTAGCCATTGCTTCCATGAATAATCCGCCATTTGCTACTGTTTTGGTTTCAATCTTAACATCTTTACCAAACTCTTCTTCGAAAAAGCCTTTTTCAAGTGCAATGATCGTTGCACTGTGGGTTAAGTTAGGAAAATACCCAATTTTCACGGATTTCCCCCCGGAACCTTCTCCTTCTTCATCATTACTGCTGGATTGAGTGCATCCGCTTACTATTCCGATTAACAATACAGACAGTATAAGGGCAAAAAATGATTTTTTCAGCATATTCTTTCTCTCCTTTTTAACTATTATTTTATTAAACTACCGTTACTTCACTCCCCATTTCAGTTGAACATTACGTTCAAGACGGGAGAAGACGACATTATCCACGATTGTTCCGATGATAGCGATGATGATCATCACGGAGATGACCAAATCCATTTGTCCCAGTGATCTGCCCATTTCCAGCAATTGTCCAAGACCGCCTCCCCCGCCAAGTAATTCACCGGCCATCAATGCACGCCAGGAAAAGGCCCATGCGATTCGGAGACCGGATATTATTTGCGGGACGGATGCTGGTAAAATCACGGTGCGAAGAAAATGAAACCCAGTCGATCCATATGTTTTTGCAACCCGCTGATACAACTGTGGTACATTCCGGAAGCCACTCGTTGCATTAACCGTCATCGTCCAAGTTGCGCCGATGGTGACGATGAAGAGGATCGAAAAATCATTCAATCCAAACCAAATGATCGCTAAAGGGAACCACACGATACTCGGGATGGACTGTAAAGCCGTCACGACGAATCCTAAAGTGTCTTCGACCAATTTAAAGCGCCAAATGAAATATCCTAATATCAGACCTACTATAATGGCAATCATAAAGCCGATCAGGATACGGCCAAGGCTTTTTCCGATGGCTTCGGTTATTTGTCCGCTCATCAGTCCATTAAACAGAGTTTCCAAAACCTGAGTCAGGCTTGGGAACATGAAATCCGGAAGACTGGAAAGTCTAGATGTGACTTCCCATATCCCCGCTATCATCGCGATGAATATGATTCGTCTTAAAGCTGTAATCATTCCCCATTTCCTCCTTCAGCACTTTTTCAATTTCCTCCTGCAAAATCGATAGAACCCTTTGTTCTGTATGCAAAGTTACACTATCCGGCATAACTCCATCTTTCATGGAAGGGACGGAAATCGTCTCTTTGATTTTCCCTGGACGGGTTGCAAAGACGATAATTTTTTCGGAAAGCTGAACAGCCTCACGAATATTATGGGTAACGAAAAAGATCGTCACTTTAGTTTTTCTCCAGATTTCAAGCAGCTCTTTATGCAAGACCATCCTCGTTTGCTCATCAAGCGCAGAGAATGGCTCATCCATCAACAGGATATCCGGTTCCATCACCAACGCTCTTGCGATGGCTACCCTCTGTTTCATGCCCCCTGAGAGTTGATGTGGATAGGAGTCAACATATCGGCTGAGGTGAACCATCTTTAAAATGTCCAATGCCTTGGCTTTAGCCTCTTCATTGGGAATTTTCTTTAACTTCAATCCGTATGTAACATTTTCAAGTACCGTCAACCAAGGGAATAATCCCGCCTCTTGAAACACTACAACCCGTTCCGGACCTGGCTTCACCACTTTTTTCCCAGCTACACGTATTTCACCTGTATCTGCCTTATCAAGTCCGGCAATCAGATAAAGGAGCGTGGATTTCCCACATCCTGAAGGGCCGACGATCGAAACGAAGCTTCCTTTCTCGACTTCTATGTTTATCTTATCGAGCACCTTTATGCTTTCTTTCTTTTCATTCTTAAAACTTTTTTCAATGCCATCTATTGTTAAATACATAAAGTCACCCCACTTTTATATCGCATCGATTTACTAAACATTATTTCTTAATAATGATTAATCCAATGGTTTTTGTCAACTATAAAAATGCAAAAATTCTAATTTATCGGTATCTTTTTATTCAATTGTCGATGTATTGATAAATATTCCAGACTTACACAAAAATACAAATGAACAAATCCCAATCAGCAAATATAAAAACCTGAGCCCTTTGTAAGGGTTCAGGCTAATTTTAATATCCATTTTTTCACCTACACTCTTTCGATGACCTTAAAAAATCCTGCTTCCATACAATTTATCCTTCATCTTTTGTGTCCTTGCATGCAGAGGCTTTTTCAAAATGACACCTAAGATGAGTGTGAATATTAAAAAGAGAATCAGGATAAAAATGTCCTTGCCAGCTACGCTCCAAGTTATTCCCCCAACAGATTCACGAAGTAAACCCACAGCATAGGTGAACGGCAAGTACGGGTTAATATGCTGAAAAAAGGGCGGTGTGACCTGAATCGGGAAAGTGCCTCCTGAACTTGATATTTGAAGGACCATCAATACGACGCTTATCCCTTTTCCAACATTTCCAAGAACGGAAACGAAGGTGTAGACAATGAGTGTAAATACTGTACTTATCAGAACAGAAAACAGGATGTACTCAAATTTATCCGCTACATATACATCGATCAGGATGATATTCCCAATGGAAACACTAAGAGCCTGCATTACCCCAATGATGAAAAATATAAGATACCGCCCGATATAAATTTGATACGGGCTGTAGACCTTTTGAGAAACACCCACGCTAAGCATGGAAATCAATATTGTACCACCGACCCAAAGGGAAAGTGCCGTAAAGAAAGGAGACATGGCGGATCCATAGTTCGGAATCGGAAAGAGACTGTGTTTATTGAGCAGCACTGGTTCTGAAAAAAATTCACTTTCTTGTTCAATATCATTCCTTAGGAAATCGATCACTTCTTCCATATTATAAGACTTATCGAATTCCCTCATTTTAGAAGCTAGAGCCTTTATTTTCGTTTCGATTTCCGGAAACTTATTCTGTAACTTATCGATATCCCCTGTACGTGTTTCCAATGTTCGATTGGTCTCATTCAATAGCGTCCTAACCTCAGGAAGAACCTTCGCTCCCTCCTCCATCGTAATCTGGACACTATTCAATATTGCTTCTGTTTCAGTCCAGATTTCAGTGAATTTTGGCCCTGTTTCCTTTGAATAGTTCTCCTGGAATCTTGCCAAGACTTGATCATTGTTCCCGCCAAGTTCTATAAGTTTGCCGAAGGATCGGTTATTCAGCGCTTGAAGTTGGTTCGAAGCATTATCCCTTAGTTCATCAACCAGCTGTATTTCTGGCTGAAGCAAGTTTTGCTCATTAAATTGATTGACCCTCACCAATAAATTATACATACTGTCCAAAAGGTACAACTCTTTATTTATCCTCGTTACCCCTTGTTCCACTAGCTGATCATACTCATTGCCAGGCAAATCCTGACCCGTTAACCGGTTCGCCAGCACTATAACGGAATCATTATCGCTCCTGATGTTCGCAATATCATTTTTCAAAAGGGGACTGATTCCTTCGAATGCCTGCCTTGTTGAATCTACATAACTAGAAACGTCCGATACCAATTTGTCCTTCTGCGATGTTATTCCTTCTATCGAATCCAGGCCATTATTAACCTTCTTAATGATATCTTCAGCCTTTTTGACATGTGTTTGAACGGTTTTGATATTTTGCTCGAGCTCAGGCAGTTCACCCTCTAATAAATACACCATATTCTTCATTTTTTGAATCGTCGGCAACTCGTTTTGCAAGGTGATTCCGAGTTCATTAAAGATTGCAAGGATACTCCCACTGGCTGATTTGATAAAGGTTTTGCTCACATTGTCCACAATGCTGTTGGCACCCGCTGCCGTTATTTTAGGAGCAATGGAATTGATCTTTTCATTAACATAGTAATCAATTTCCGCCTTCTTAGGGTCATCGGTCATGATCGTCGCAATATGTTCGGAAAAGTTCTCCGGGATGATGATGGATGCATAATAATCACCCTTTTCCACCTTTTCTATCGCTTCTTTTTCCGATGTGAATCTCCAGCCTAGATCCTTATTCTCCTTTAACCCTTCCATTACTTCCTTGCCTATGTTCACGGCTTCACCATTTAACTCCGCACCTTTATCATTATTGGCAACACCGACAAGGATTCCTTCCGTATTTGCATACGGGTCCCAAGATGCGACAATATTGAACCACGCATAAATGGAAGGGATGAACATGAGAAAAACAACTACGATACATACAAAGAAATTTTTATAAATGCTTTTTAAATCGTCAATGAAAATTTCCTGAATATTTCTCAAAACATACCCCCGTGCAAAAGTATTTTGATACTATTATTCGAAGAAATTTCTTTAACGATACAAGTAAACATATCCATCGATTTTTTTCAGACCAAATAAAGAGAAGCAAGTAACGAACTGCTTGCTTCCTGAGATTTCACGAATCTTGAATACCTGGTTTAAAAATAAAGCTATCAATTTATGTAAGATGGGCTCCCAATTCAAGGACGGTTTCTTGTCTTTTTCCTTTTTGAGTTACAGAATAAACGGCAAGGTGTAAGAACATACTACCACAAACGAATTGTCAGGAGTTTTGCAAGGGAGAAATTGTCATGTCAGAATCTGTTGAAATCATCTTTCGAACCTTGACGTCTTTTATTTTATTATGGGTATTTGTCCATCTCCTTGGTAAACAGACGATTGCCCAGAGGACCTATCACCTTTATATCGCTTCAATTACGATGGGGACAATTGCAGGGAATCTAGCATTCAATATAAAAATCAAATTCCTGTATTTTATCATTGCAATTATTGTTATGGGTACCATCGTATATATGCTGAATCTTCTATCGATTCGAAATCCACGCTTCGGGAAATGGATCGCTGGAGAACCTGCTACCTTAATTCAAAAAGGACAGCTTCTCGAAGAGTCAATGGAACGAATGGGATATTCACTGGATTCTCTTAAACAGGGTTTGCGAGGAAAAGATATCTTCAACATTGAAGAAGTGGAATGTGCCATTTTAGAAACAAATGGCTCCCTCTCAGTATTAAAGAAAGAACAATACCAAAATGCCGCCAAGCAGGATTTACCTTTACTGCCCTCAGCATCTGTACCGATAGAACTGGTCCATGATGGAAAGATTCTTTATGAAAACTTATCAAAACACACCTACGATTACGAATCGTTAATGGCAGAACTCAAAAAAAGAAACCTTGCTGTTTTTGATATCTCGTATGCTGTCGTAGGAACAAAAGGAAATTTGTATATTGACTTGTTTAAGGATCAATCAACGGAATAATCTTTTGGTTTTCAGTAAGCATCAAATATCTTAACAATATCGACCCATATCATGATTGACCGTGTTTCATAAAATTAAACTGGATTAAATGAGTGAAGATACTCCTTTTCATTTTAATATTTCATAAATAAAAAGTGGTTTTTCCAGAAGGAAAAACCACTTTTTCAGCCTATTATATTTAACTCTTTTCGATCACGTTTATCAATTCCCTTAAATAATCCGGTAGATCAGACGGACGCCTGCTTGATACAAGGTTTCCATCTACTACGACGGGCTTATCTATCCAAGTTGCCCCGGCATTTTCCATATCATCTTTAATGCCCGGTGTACTCGTTACATTCTTCCCCTGTAAAATTTTAGCCGAGATCAATACCCAACCAGCATGACAAATTTGGCCAATTGGTTTTTTACTTTCTTCCATGCTTTGGATAAGTGATATCACTTCAGGAAAACGGCGAATTTTGTCAGGTGCCCAACCGCCCGGTACAAGAATGGCATCATATTCTTCAGCTTTAATACTGCCATACCCATAATCGGATATGGCTGGTACACCATATTTTCCAATGTATGTTTCATTCGCATTTTCTCCGGCGAGGTGAACAATCGCTCCTTCTTCTTTTAATCGTAAAATCGGATACCAGAGCTCTAAATCCTCAAAATCATGGTGCACAAGACTGATTATTTTCTTTCCTGCTAATCTCATGAAACCCTCTCCTTCTTTCGTTCTATTGCTTTACCATTCTTCCCTATTACTTCCCTTTTTCTACTGACTGTACACTTTACATGCAATAACCGATGCATCAATATTTGACCTAAAAATCAACCTTGACCAAGTACAACCCAGCTGCCTCCGCCATACGGCCCGTTTGGATTCTTTCTTTTGACTCTAAAATACTCGGTATATTTTCAGCATCTATTTCATTTAACCCTACTTCTATCAACGTCCCGACAATCTTCCTAACCATATTATAAAGAAATCCATCGCCTCGCACAGTAATTTGGATGAAGCCGGCATTTTCTTCTATATCAATGGAATATATCTCACGCACCATGGATTTTTTCTTGGACTTTGCATTTGAAAAAGCAGTGAAATCATGTTCACCTATAAAAAATTGACATGCTTTTTTCATTCTAGTGATATCCAGCTTTTCCTCTACATGCATACTGTACTTTCTCATGAAAGGATTTGTGTATGGCTCGTTCCAGATCTTATACAAATAGGTTTTATCCTTAGCATTATAACGGGCATGAAAACGATCAGGAACTAGCGTAACATCGACAATGCTGATATCTCGGGGTAAATATCTATTTAAATAATTCATGATTTCTGCTTCAGTCAGATTTTCACCGAGCTTAAAATTGGCGATTTGAGCAAGGGCATGTACACCTGCATCCGTTCTGCTGCATCCGATGATTTCAATTTTTTCCCCTGCCATTTCCGTTAATACATTTTCTATTTTCCCTTGAATCGTATCATCACTATTACCTAGTCGTTGCCAGCCCTTATAGCGCCCGCCATCATATTGAATGGTCAATTTATAATTGTTCATTGCGTCCTCCTTATTTTATTCCTGTAAAGTCATCTAAACAGAAAATTCTCGATAAAATACAAGCCCCCATACAACTCCTGCTGTATGAGGGAACAGATGGTCCTTTCTTAGAAACATTTAAATTGTTAAGTTGTTAATGGTTTTGTAACTGCTCCACTAGTCTACAGAGTAAAAGGAGTTCCATTTTAAGGGTTCGTTTAAGATACACCCCCACAGCCTCATGGACCATGATTTATGTAAAGATCCTGCAGCTCATCCATGCGATTCCATAGTAAATCCTAGCAATCAAACTAAAAAAGCACTTCTGCATAGTGTACCAAAGTGGCTAACGTCATGCAACGAACGAGCCGGCGTCACAAATCCAGTTTCCGTGCAATGCAGAATCACACAGGAATAATAAATGGAAATCAAAAAAATAAAAAGGCCCAAACCCTTGTTATATCAAGGATTTGAGCCTTTGGCAGTTGATGATCTGTGTGGGATTCGACCCACGACCCCTTCCCTGTCAATCTTGTTGAGCAAAATCAAACTAGTTTAACTGAGTTAAATAAGTCTAGAAAATGTTGATATATCATGGTTTGTTTTAGGGTCAACATTAGATTAGTTAAATAAGTTTAACTCAAAAAAATAAGTATGTTAGCAAATAGTGAGAAGGTGTTCTGCTTTACTCTATTTAGCTTATGCTGAATGGTACATTAATATGGACCTTTTCAAGGTATTCATTCTATTTGTTAAAAGATGTTTCTGTTACATACTATCCTATAATTTCAGACACCAAGTCCTCTAAATTCATTTGCTTTATTTCGGAAGGGAAATGATCATGGCGTGCGCAAACAGCTAACTTATAAAAGGAATCGATCGAATACTGTTTAAAATAAAAGGAGGTATCATTACATTCTGATTTAATACCAATAGTACTATTATTAGAATCCATAATTATTGAAAATGAATTTAGAGGAATCGATAAACCTAGTCCTACAGCCTTGATATAGCTCTCCTTTAAAGTCCATATATCAAAAAATCTTGACCGTTGCTGATCTTTTAATGAGAAAATATAATCACATTCCCTTTTCGTGAAAAATTGGCAGGCAATTTGTATATCGATTAATTTTTCTTTTTCTATATCAATACCAATTTGATTTCCATCAACTGCACAAACAACCCAATCTTCAGAATGGCTTAAATTAAATTTAAAATTCTCTACATCAGATAAGTAGGGTTTGCCATAAGTATTTGTAGCAAAATTATATTTGTAGTCATTTCGAACATTCTTTTTTTTAATAATACTGCGAATTAACATCTCCGCAACAATACCTCTCATAGAATCTTCAAATCTCTTAAATTGTCTAAGCTTACTTTGCTTTTCTAATGGCAAGAGCCGCAATAATTGCTCGTACGTTGAAAAACATAATGGATTTAAGAGATTAACAGCAAAAATTTCCATTATCAAACACCAACATCTTAGTTAATATATTATATTTCAAGAAGCAATATATATCCTATAACCATTCCGCTTTTATCCATTTTTTTATTTATTTATACTGAGCTGTTCTATATTTATTGAAATACTAGTAAGTACATTATTAATTTGATCAACAACTTCTTCTGTATGTTCATTAATAAAAAAATGCCCGCCTTTAAATGGATAGAAACGACAATTACTTTTTGTGACCTCTTGCCATCCTGATAAGTCCTCCCATGAAACTGCTCTATCATCAGTTCCGCTAAATACGGACACATCACATTCTAGGTAATCATCCGTACGATCAAATTTATATGTTTCAACCATTTTAAAATCTGCCCTTAGAATAGGGATAAATAAGGAAGCTAATTCTTTATTTTTGAATACAGCTTCATTTGTCCCATTATAGTTTAAAATATGCTTTATAAATTCATCTTCAGGTAAATTATAACAATTCAACCCTTTTAATTTGACTTGTGGGCCCTGTTTACCCGAAAAAAATATATGAACAGGTGACGGATATCCTTCCTGCTTTATTTTTTTACAAAGTTCATAAGTAATAAGGGCACCCATACTATGACCAAATAAAGCATAAGGGGGTTTAATTTGATCCTTTATTTCTTTAAAAATATTTCTGACAATATCAGGAATATTATCGATAAGGGATTCATTCATTCTAGATCCTCTTCCGGGTAATTCCACTTGTTTAAGCTCAATTAAGGGATTGACTAGTTTTTTCCACCTTGAATAGACTGCTGCTGACCCCCCTGCATAAGGAATACAAAAAAGCTTTACCTTATTCAATTTCCTCTCCCCTTTCTGTTTTTTTTGATTGACACATTCATAAGATTTATCTACATTAATCTTATGAATGTATAGGAATGCTACTTAAATGGCCTTTAATGCTTTCATTCTACTCATCATAATGGTAAGTACCACCATAATAACTCCGCATACCATTGGTAATAACCATGGAGATACTATATCTACTAAAGCTCCTCCAATAACTGCACCTACTGGAGTTAACCCTGTAACAAAGGTTAAGATGACACTTCTTACTCTGCCTAACATTTCATTTGGCACCTTTTTTTGTAGTGTTACAAAAAACGGTATGTTATATGAAACTGAACATATAGCAAGAATAATAAATAATATGATCGAAATGATAAAATAAGAAATGGTATCAAGAGTAATGATTAAATCACATGTCAAAATTCCAGTAAAAAGCATTCCAACGGAAGAGACTGCTATACAGCTCATGATCCTTTTATAATTACTGTTATTCTCAGGTAATAAAAGCGTTATAACTGTACCAACAAGCATACCTAAAGGAAAAACCGACTCTAATACACCTAGTTGACTAGATGATAATTCCCAGACATTCACAGCTATATAAGGCACCGTTACTGTAATTCCAATTATAAAAAACATATTAAAAAACACTGTAAAACTTCCCAATACGACTAACCATGTCTGTGATCTGATATAGGATATTCCTTCTTTTAAATCTTCAAAAAAGGTGTTTTTTACACCATCATCATTGTCTTTATTCCCTTTTTTATCAATACCATATATTTTATCCTTAACCTTAAAATCTAGTAAATGATCCATTAAACCTGCAAAAATAAAAGATAGTCCATTGAATAATAAAAACAGTCTAATATCAATTAAAGCAAAAGCGACTCCACCAATACTAGGTCCTGCAATGTTTGCAATGGATAATACAGCTTGATTGAGAGAAGTAACTTTCGTTAATCTTTTTTCATCTACCAAATTTGGAATCGAAGCTTCCATTGGTGTTTCAGAAAAAATAGTACATGTTGCTATTAAAAAAGTTGATAGATATATATATATTAATCTCAAGCTATCGAAACTGCTTAATACAAATAAAGCAATAACAACAATTCCGCATAATAGATCCATTATTACAATCATCTTTTTCCTATCAACTCTA
Source organism: Peribacillus sp. NPDC055009 (assembly GCF_053608705.1). Taxonomy (NCBI): domain Bacteria; kingdom Bacillati; phylum Bacillota; class Bacilli; order Caryophanales; family Bacillaceae; genus Peribacillus; species Peribacillus sp. NPDC055009. The sequence continues at coordinate 27,996 of NZ_JBSGVZ010000033.1, forward strand.
TCCGCAACAACACCTGAGATCGGCCCAAATATAATTTTTGGTATCGTTCCTAATGCTATCGTTATGGAAAAATACAATCCTGAGCCTGTCGTACTTAAAATATACAGCCCCATTGCAAAACTATAAATGCTGCTTCCGAATATTGAAACTACCTGGCCCAGAATAAGCATAAATATATTCTTTTTAACCATTCGATTGATACTTTTTTCATCTGTAATTGCAATGATTTCATTTTGGAATGCCTTTTCCATATATTACTCATCGTCCTTATAACAAAAGTATCAAGTATGACACTCCGTTTTTATTTTTATACCTATTATCTCCATATTCTCTGTTCGAATTATTTAGTTTTACTACTAACTACCAATTTTTATCATTTAAAAACTTGTACACAGCTTCCTCCCTTTCTTTCAAATTGTCTTCTCCAAATGGATCTAAATTCAATTCCCCATCGATTCTTCCATCTTTTAAATATATGATTCTATTTCCTCTCGTTGCTGCTTTGAGGTCATGCGTTACCATGACAATACTTTGTCCTTCGTTATTCAGTTGTGTTAGGATATCTAAAACAACCGT
>NZ_JBSGVZ010000034.1:0-23542 GCF_053608705.1 Peribacillus sp. NPDC055009
TTTTATATATAGTTATAAGTAATGTAAAATAGCTATATATCATATTTGTTTGAATGAAATTCATATAAAGGAGTAAAAGTTATGCATATTGAACAATTAAAATATATTGTTGAAGTGACTAAAACACGTTCTATTTCCATCGCTGCACAAAACCTTCATGTATCTCAGTCTACAATAAGTAAGGCTATTACCAATTTAGAAAAAGAATTAGGAATTAATTTGTTTACACGTTCACGTTTAGGCGCCATACCGACGGCTGAAGGCAAAAACATCATTAAAAAAGCGTATGAAATTGTTGTTAAACTTCATGAAATACAAGAAGAAGCGCAAGAACAAACTTCCTTAATAAATGGAGAAATAAATCTATCAGCCAGCGCCAGCTTCTTCACGCCAATTTTACTCAAATCATTATCAAACTTCAAAAAAGACTATCCCAACTTCCGTATTGTCATGACGGAAAAAAAATCACCAAATATTATTGAAGCTGTTTTACAAGGTAAGATTGACTTTGGATTAGCCATGATCGATGAAATTGATTGGGATGCTCATGAAGAGTTAGTTTTCGAAACACTATTAGATGGGGAAATAATGGTATGTGTTAATAAACATTCTCCATTGGCATTCAGTGACTATTTAACTCCTGAGGAATTAATCAACGAAACAGTAGTGATGTATGATGGGGAAATGTGGAAAGATTCAATTTCTCTATTTATGAATAGATACGGCCCCATGAATATTTTATTTACTTCGAACAATACTGAAGTCATCAAACAATCTGTTTCAGAAGGATTGGCGATTAGCTTTTTGATGGATATAGCACTAAAAGATGATCATTATGTAAAAAGTGGAGAAATTATCCCATTACCCTTAATAAATTTCGAATCCAACCACTCCTACCACCGATCCTTCGGATTGGTACGTTCAAAGAAAAAACATTTTTCTTTTGCAACCAGAGAGTTTTTAAAATGCATTAAATTACATTTCTCCAAATTAGAATGAGGTACCAGCCACAGATCGTTAATCGCCTGTTTAAATTGCATTAAAATTCCAAGAACAACAATCTTCTGCGAACCTTTCCTCTAGGAGACGAAAAATGGAATTCAACAAAAAGCCCTTGAGTTGCCATAAAGCAACTGCAAGGACAACACTTTTTTAACAGGCTTTAGGGAGCTATTGGCTACTCATGGCAGGCTTGACTCTCTGTGGGATTGGACAGACGTAACTAGCGCCATCTAATCTTTCCTTTAGTTCGGCTTTTGCTTGGTCAATCACTTCCGGGCGAAGCAACAATTCGACAGCGGTAGCTGCCATCACTTTGCCGGCATGAAGCATACCTTTGTGCCCAATGGATGTTCCTCCCTGCGCCACAATCTGCCAAGTATGAGGCTGCGTCCCCATTGCAAAGCAATTAGTCGCGCATTGCACAGTGGGTACAATCCAACTGACGTCTCCCACATCGGTTGAACCAGACATGTTAAATGTTTTGTTAACGAAAGGCAGGAGAACGGTGGAAAGTTCTTGTTCTTTCATCTGCTGTACTAAATCCTTGTCTGTATTAAGCTGTAGCTTATCCAGCATATGCAAAATACTTTGCTTCTCCGATTCCGGTAATGTGGTGCGTATATGACGAGCAAATTCTTTTTCTTCCTCGTCAAATTCTGGGACACCCAGCTGGCGGAAATTATTGTACATGACAGGTAGCAGAGTTTGGTTGGAAATCACATTGGAGCATCCCTTGTCAAAAATGATGTCAACTTCCGTTTCCGTCATCAAGGCTGCACCGCGGGCAATCTTGCATACCCGCTGATAAATCTCTTCCACCTGCGGCGTTTTTGGAGCACGAACCATATAGAGTACTTCCGCTTCCGCCTGCACGACATTGGGGGAAAAACCACCTGGATTAGTAATTGCGTAATGGATACGAGCTTCCGGAATGATGTGTTCACGGAGGAAGTTGGCCCCGATGTTCATCATTTCTACAGCATCTAGTGCGCTACGTCCAAGGTGAGGAGTGGAAGAGGCATGGGCTGCTTTTCCCTTAAACTTGAAATAAACCTGATAGTTGGCAAGATTAGTTGTTGCTGCGACTGCATTAAAGGGGTACGGATGCCAGCAGATGGCGGTGTCTACATCATCGAACAAGCCTTCGCGGACCATGATCGTTTTTCCTGAACCCCCTTCTTCGGCTGGACAGCCGTAGTAGCGGACCGTTCCTTTGATATGGTTTTCTTCCATATAGTGACGAACGGCGACTGCAGCAGCCAATGAACCCGTACCCAGCAAATTATGCCCGCAGCCATGACCATTGCCGCCCTGCTGAATCGGCTGATGCATAGCTATTCCTCGTTCTTGGCTTAATCCAGAAAGAGCATCATATTCCCCAAGGATGGCAATGATGGGGCCGCCGCTTCCATAACTACCAATGAATGCAGTTTCCAGGCCGCCCACTCCTCGTTCTACTCTAAATCCTTCTTCTTCCAGTGTCTTGCAAAGCAAATCTGCAGAACGGAACTCTTCAAACCGGGTTTCGGCATAGTCCCAGATACAGTCACTCACATGGATAAATGTTTCCCTTTTTTGTTCAATGATTTCTGCAATTCTTTGACGGTTAAACATGAAGAACACCTCTTTTTTTTAATGGATGGAAAACCAGCTACTCCGCTTTGGAGTTTAGCTTTATATCTAGCTCATTTATTACGTCAGAATGGGTTCGTAGCGTCATCCCAACCAAAAGTGAAATGCCAAGCGCGGCGATTAAAAACCAAAACCCTGCACCATAGGAACCGTTAAACTGTTGTATCATGAATCCCATCGCGGTTGGGGCGATGACACCAGCTACTTGCCCACCCAAATACACCATTCCGGTAGCCGTTCCCATTGAAGAAGAAGCTATATATTTCAGCGGCATCGTAAGCGTTGCGGTCAAGGCGAAGCAAACACCGATGTTGGCCAATGTCCCAAACAGTACAACGTAAGTAATGGAAGGAGCTTGAATAAAGAAATACAGTGAGATAATCCCAATTACAGAACCAATAACGATTAAATATTTTTCGCGTCCAACCATGTATTTGTCCAATAGCCAACCGCTGACTAGAATAGCAATAAGGCCGAAAACTTTCGGAATAACTTCCAAAGCACCCATCGAAAGTAAGTCTAGGTGGCGTACTTTAACCAAATAGGATGGCATCCATGACTGCGAGCCCCAACTCACGATAGAAATACCGAAATAGATCACGGTAAGCTGCCATAACATTGGAATCTTAAGGGCCTGTTTAAACGATATTTTTTCTCTATGTTCCTTTTTTGGAACCATTTGTTTTCCCGCAGGATGGAAATATTTCCAGTAAAAGATTGCAAGGATCAAACCGGCAAAGCCAAGGATGACAAACATGAGGTGCCAATTAAATTGACTGATTAAGGTGGCAATAACCAGTGTACCTAACACGCCTCCTACCTTCCCGGCAGCAAGAAGAAGTGATTTAGCACGTGCGCGCTCTTTCTGTGGAAAGGTTTCCGCGAGTGAGACTTGGCTTGCGGCAGGAAAACTTCCTTCTCCAATACCGAATATAAAACGGAAGGTAATTAGAGAAAGAAATGACCAGGCCATCCCAGTTATGATGGTAAAGATCGACCAAGCAATTATGGAAAATAAGATTACTTTCCGTGAACCAAACCTGTCTGCCAGACTGCCTCCAATCGGCTGCATGATAGCATAGCTTAGAAAAAAACTGCTAATTATAAGACCTACCTGTGTTTCCGTTAATCCGAACTCTTTAGAGATCGGAATGACAGCTATGTTGATGGCTATCCTGTCAAAAGTGTTGATAAACCAACCAAAACAGAGAAGTACAATTATCAAGGTTTTGTGTTTACGGTATGCAGCAGGTGTGTCCATCAATCAACCCCCTTTTTGAAACCGTTTTCATTTAAGTTGTGAAAATCTTGAAGAAAGACATCCTTAGTTATTAAAACAAATACTCCTTTTTAGCTTCCAAATAGTATTTTTAGTTATTTGTAGACATTATGAGGACAATGATCAGACATATGAGGCAAGTGTCTTGACTTAAATTCATCTAGACCGAATAAATGCAATCTCCCTCATATTCTCTTTCAAAAATCCTAGCCCCACCAGAAGTTTAAAAGAAGTTTTTGAAGGTTGGTTTCGACTTCAACTGACTTTCTACAAATTGATAAAAAACTTCGACAGCTAATTCCTTATGAAAATCTAACGTAATACATTTTTTATTTGGATTTTCACGTGTTAGTTTCCCAGTTATGGCTTTTATCTCCTTTTTCAGGTTGTTCAATATTAGTCACTTATGTTCCTAAGTAACCTAATAGATTTGAAACAAGCGTTGCTGCTTAATACAGATGATACATTTAACTCTGTTTCCCTTCTAAAATCGAATTCAAGTCATGTAGCTTCCCCTTTCAAAAGAAAATTGTTAGAAAATAATTAATTTTCATAATTTATTTTATAATTGATTTTAAAGCATGTAAAATGTCTTTTTTTCATATCTACTTGAATGAAATTCATATAAAAGAACTTTCAATGAAAATGAGCAATTAGAACATGTTATAAAAATTGTGAAAATGAAGAGCGTGTTTTGAAAAAAAGATTGATCAAAACACGCTCTTAATATATTCGGTTGAATCATTCTTTTAGGGTACCGCCACATACCCATCAAGCGAAGTTAAAAGCATACCCTCAAAATGAAAAAACACTTTGCTTATCGTAAGAAGTTTACGAGAAGGAATGGCGTTTTTGGCGAATCCAATCATTTCAAATGAACTAAATTTTCTCGACCAAGAGATACATTATCTCCGGTAGTCTTACAAGACATGTCTAAACAAGTTAGCTTTATACAGCGATTTATTGCTAGCGATTTCCTGACTGAACCATACGCAAAGGGCAATGAGTTCGTTTGCTTGATACTTAGCTTTCTTGAAGAAGCGCTTTGCAGCCTTTTTGTCTCTTGTTTTACTGAAATGTTCAAGAAGAAGAGCGAACTTGTATATAGACTTTCCAAAAACTAACCGATAGTGGATTCCAAAGGAAACACGATTGATTAACCTGCCCCGATAGTTTATTAAGAACACAAAATAAAAAGGACCCTTGGTCCCTTAAAAATCCTTTCTATACAAGTCTCTCCGCATTGCACCACTTAGATTTGCATAAATTTTGTGGTTTCACTTTTTTCATGACCCATTAAATTTTGAATCACTTCTAAAGACGCTCCATTATTCAATAAATTTGTGGCGTAACTATGTCTAAGCTGGTGGGGATGAATGCTCTTTTTAATGTCCGTTCTCTTTGCTACAAGATTTATAATGTTTCTCGCATGAGAAATACTCATTCGATGGGGTGCACGCGTTGTCACAAATAGTGCTTCCTCATGATCTTTTCGCTCACTTAAATATAGCTTCAACCATATTTCACAACGAGTATTGAAATATACTTCTCGTTCTTTATGTCCTTTACCTAATAAGATTGCTGATTGATTAGATAAATTGATTGAGGTCCTATCTAGAGTTATTGCTTCACCAATTCTGCATCCTGTTGAATACATAAACTCAAATAAAGCATTTTCGAATGTTGTTTGACAAGCTTCCCGCAAATGTTCAATTTCCTCTTCAGACAAGTATTTTGGAACCCTTAATTCTAATTTTGATTCCTTGATTTTGGAAGCAGGATTTCCATTAATTAAATTTTCATCCTGAGCCCCTCTAAATAAAGATTTAATAAATCGAATTCTGTGACCCAGACTGGATGGCTTAAGCTTTTCCCAGATAAACTTTAGGAGAATTAGTTGAAAGTTCTTGAATGGATATATTTCCAAAACTATTCACCAACAAGTTAAATTGGACATAATAGGCTTTTAATGTTTGTTGAGAATATCCTTGGATTTGCTTATCTGCCTTATATAAACCCCACACATCAGTTAAGATCATATTTAAGCAAAAGTTGCAGTACCAAAATACTTGCTTTATTATTTAGGGTATAGTATATTAATTGATGCATCAACTATTGAGCTATCAATTATTTTGTCTAACGTATGAAAAGAGGGTGTTTCTTGACGAATTCATGGTCTAATGAATCTTTTATTTTATATAAAATGAACTGCCTTAACAAACAGATAAGTTCAAAATTTGAAAGTTGTATGGGCATTAGTCAATCAAGACATGATATCTTATATCAGCTTTATCAAGTTGATGAAATTAGTCAAACAGCACTTCAAAAAGAGGTTAACATTGACAGTGCAGCGATTACCCGGCATTTAAAACAACTTGAAGCGGCTGGGATGATTTTAAGACGCAAAGATCCGGAGGATAATCGATTTACTCTTGTCTGTCTTTCAGATTATGGTCGCAAACAGATTATTCTCTACCAAGCTGAAAAGGCTCGTTTTGTCACTTTAATGCTTAAAGATTTTAAAGAAGAAGAACGTCAAGAGTTAACAGATATGCTGACACGCATTCAAAAAAATATAAGCCAAGTCTAACACTTGCTTAAATTAAACTACTAAAGTTAAAAAGAGGAGACTATCAACTATGACTACTACAGCACAATTAACAAATGATTTCAAAGAAATTGTCACAGGACGCCGCTCCATAAAGAATTACGACAAATCCGTAAAAATCAGTAGGGAAGAAATGGAGGAAATACTTACCTTAGCGACACTTGCTCCTTCTTCAGTTAATATGCAACCATGGCGCTTCCTTGTAATTGATAGTCCTGAGGGAAAAGCAACACTTGCACCTCTTGCTCGCTTTAACCAAAATCAAGTCGAAACATCTTCCGCAGTAATTGCCGTATTTGGTGATATGAACAATTTTGATAACGGCGAAGAAATCTACGGTAAAGCTGTAGATTTAGGGCTTATGCCTTTAGAAGTAAAAGAAAACATATTAGCCTCATTTGCTGGATATTTCGAAAAAATCACTAGTGAAGAGATGAAAGAGGTCGTTCTAGTTGATGGTGGTCTTGTATCCATGCAACTAATGCTTGCGGCTCGTGCTTATGGCTATGATACAAATCCAATCGGTGGCTATGAAAAAGACCAGATTGCAGAAGCTTTTGGATTAGATAAAGATCGATACGTACCAGTTATGCTAATTTCAATCGGTAAAGCAGCAGATAATGGCCATCAATCAGTTCGTCTTCCAATTGATAAAGTCGCACAATGGAAGTAATGTAATAAAGAATCCATTCATTAAATTTTTTATGCTTAACAAAAGAGAGGATGACGTTTAATGATTATCATTCATGCCGTATTCAATATTAAACCAGCAAAACAAGATGCATTTCTAGAGGAGATTCAACCGCTAATCGCAGCTTCAAGAGCGGAAAGTGGAAATGTTTCTTACAATCTTCACAAAGCTACAGAAAAAGACAATGAATTTACAATGGTTGAAGTTTGGCAAGACCATCTAGCGGTTGCAAGCCATAATTCAAGTGAGCACTTCACTTCGTTTGTTGGTAAAGCTAAAGAATTCCTCTCTTCACCTTTAAATGTTAACGCATTTGAAGGACAACCATTAAAATAATGAGTTAAAATGTATGGGATTTCCTATATCCCATCTTATAAAACAAAGAGTTGCTGCTTCGGTAAAACAAGCTGCAACTCTTGTTTATTTCTATTCCATTTTCTCAAACATCACGCGCTTATTTGGCGTACATAATCTGTGTGACAATTTCTATGGAAAGAGGAATGCAAATAGTTCCATTTATTTATCGAATTTCATTTTTACCTTTACGCTAATGTATGCGAAACACTAAATGAATTAAAAGATTTAGGCCATGATTTATTTATCGCAAGTAACGGCTAAATGCATTATTTAGAAGCCATAGGTGAATATTTTAATATTACTCATCTTTTCAAAGATATATATGATGCAGATAAATTTAGTGTTACATCAAAAACAGAACTAGTTACTAAGCTAATTCAAGATCATAATATAAAAGATGGATATTTGGCCGGCGACAGAAAATCTGATTTTATTGCTGGAACAAATAATAACCTATTTACCATTGCGTGTACATACGGATATGGGACGTCCGATGAATATTCACTTGCAAATAATAGTATTAATAACATAAACGAAATAGTTTCTATAGTAATTTAGTTGATTTTCTATAGTGGCTTTAGCCACTTTTTTTATTAATCATACCGTAACAGTTTGTGTCTACACTTCCTAAGGTTTTATGAAAGAATGCCCGAAATAAAAAACCCCTGACACCAGAGGTGTCAGGGGTTTGAGTTATTAATACATTGACATATATTGTTCGCGTTCCCATGGGTGAACTTGTGTACGGAACATATCCCACTCGATTTCTTTTGCTTCAACGAAGTGTTCAAGTAAATGTTCACCTAATGCTTCTTTGATGACTTCATCAGATTTTAATGTTTCCAATGCAGCATATAAAGTAGCTGGTAGATCAACGATACCTACTTCTTCACGTTCTTCTTTATTCATAACATAGATGTTGCGGTCAACTGGAGCTGGTGGAGTCAAGTCGTTCTTGATACCGTCAAGACCAGCTTTTAATAGAACTGCAAGTGCCAAATATGGGTTTGCTGCTGGATCGACACTACGTACCTCTACGCGAGTACTCACTCCGCGTGATGCTGGGATACGGATTAATGGGCTACGGTTTTTAGCGGACCATGCAACATAACAAGGAGCTTCGTAACCAGGAACTAGACGTTTGTATGAGTTAACAGTTGGGTTTGTTACCGCAGTGAAGCTTGGAGCATGCTTAATGATACCTGCGATAAATTGCTCAGCTGTTTTGCTTAATTCCAATTTACCTTCTTTATCATAAAATGCGTTTTCGTTGCCTTTGAATAAAGAAACGTTACAGTGCATACCAGATCCGTTAACACCGAACAATGGTTTTGGCATGAATGTCGCGTGTAAACCATGTTTGCGGGCAATCGTCTTAACAACCAATTTAAATGTTTGGATGTTATCACAAGCTGAGATTGCATCTGCATATTTAAAGTCAATTTCATGTTGTCCTGGAGCTACTTCATGGTGGGATGCTTCGATTTCAAATCCCATTTCTTCAAGCTCAAGAACGATATCACGACGGCAGTTTTCTCCTAGGTCAGTAGGTGCAAGGTCAAAGTATCCGCCTTTATCGTTCAATTCCAGAGTCGGCTCTCCGTTTGCATCCAGTTTGAATAGGAAGAATTCAGGTTCAGGTCCAAGATTGAAATCTGTGAAGCCCATTTCTCTTGCTTCTGCAAGAACACGTTTTAGGTTAGCACGTGGATCTCCATCAAAAGGTGTTCCATCTGTATTGTAAATATCACAGATCAAACGTGCCACTTTACCTTTTTCGGAAGTCCAAGGGAAGATAACCCATGTGTTTAAATCAGGATATAGGTACATATCAGACTCTTCAATACGAACGAAGCCTTCAATGGAAGATCCGTCAAACATCATTTTATTATCAAGTGCTTTTTCTAATTGACTGACTGGGATTTCAACGTTTTTAATTGTCCCTAAAATGTCAGTAAACTGTAAACGGATGTACTTAACATTTTCTTCTTTCGCTAAACGAGTGATGTCTTCACGTGTGAACTTTGCCAATTTCTATTCCCCCTAATAATTCATAAATCATATTTTTTATTGGAAAAAACGGGACATATCCCCTTGTCTTAGAGATGTTCGATGCTTGCTTCCTTGTAAAAGCTCGGAACGCAGAAGCTTGCGAAGCTCCTCGTCACTAAGGTCATGCCTTATTTTTTCCGCTTGTTCTAATTCTTGAGTTTTAGGTAAATTCTGTTCCTTTACAGTGAAAATCTTTTTAATGCCGGCCAGATTGACTCCTTGTTCGATTAAATCTTTAATCTCAAGCAGCCGATCTATATCATTTAATGAAAAAACCCGACGATTTCCATCTGTTCTCATAGGAGTAATAAGTTGATGCTCTTCGTAATACCGAATTTGGCGTGCAGACAACTCAGTTAACTGCATGACGATTCCGATGGAAAAAAGAGGCATCGAACGCCGAATGTTGTTGCCGCTCATTCTTAGCATCCTCCTTTTGTTTATCTTAAAGTAATCTTATATCATGTTATTAAACTTGTCAATATGATGTTACATTTTATGACGTGAATTTTTTCAGAAAAATTAAATGATTTGTTACTACACAAATATTTTGACTATTGTTTTTACTGGAATCCAATTGTATCTGGATTCCCATTACATACTTAATTTAAATTCATTTACAATTGAATCAGTTTTTTGTCCATTAGCGCATTCACAGCAGTCAATACAGCTATTTTAACATGGGCATATGTCAATCCGCCTTGAACGTAGGCAACATATGGAGCCCTTGTCGGACCATCTGCCGTCAGTTCAATGCTGGCCCCCTGTATAAAGGTGCCTGCAGCCATGATTACATCGTCCTCATATCCCGGCATATAGGCAGGATATGGTGTCACATGTGAATTGATTGGTGATGCATATTGGATGGCCTGACAGAAGGCAACCATCTTATCCCGATCATCGAATTGGACGGATTGAATCAAGTCAGTTCGCTTCGCATCCCATTTTGGGGATGTATTCATACCGAGCTTTTCTAAAAAGGCAGCTGTGAACATGGCTCCCTTAACAGCTTGTCCCACGACATGCGGTGCAAGGAAGAATCCTTGGTACATTTCCTGCAGACTATAAAGCGACGCACCTGCTTCAGCCCCTATTCCAGGTGATGTTAACCGATAAGAGCAAGCTTCAACCAGGTCCTTTTTACCAACAATGTATCCACCGGTTTTCACTATCCCGCCGCCCGGATTTTTAATGAGTGAACCAGCCATTAAATCCGCTCCGACATGACATGGTTCTTGTGTCTCTACAAACTCTCCATAACAATTATCCACGAACACGACGATTTCCGGGTTAATGTCTTTGATAAAGGAAATCATTTCCTTTATTTCATCGATCGTAAAGGAAGGACGTGTAGCATACCCTTTTGACCGTTGTATACCGACCATCTTCGTGTTTGGTTGAATGGCTTGTTTGACGGCTTCGAAATCAACGGTTCCAGTTTCCGCTAACGGAACGGCTTTATAGCTGATCTGAAAATCACGTAAAGATCCGATACCCGTTCCCCGGATACCGACGATTTCTTCCAAAGTATCATACGGCTTTCCAGTTATGTATAACAATTCATCTCCTGGGCGCAATATGCCGAAAAGAGCAGTGGAGATGGCGTGTGTGCCTGATATAATTTGGGGGCGCACCAATCCAGCTTCCGCACCAAAAACATCTGCATATATCAATTCGAGCGTATCGCGGCCCATATCATCGTATCCATACCCTGTAGTCGGGATGAAATGGGAATCACTCACTTTATGTGCTTGATAACTTTGTAATACACGAAATTGATTTTCTTCAATTCGTTCGTCCACTTGCTTATGTAATGGAGAAATCATTGCTTCCACTTCCTGGGCAATGTTTTTCAACACTTCTCCATTTGTTAACTGCTGATACATCAAAATTCCCCTTTATTATGAATATTTCTCCAGCTGCCCGGTTATTGGATGATCAGCTAGACAAAAACCTTTGCATTCATATCTTTCCGATTCTTCATTAAAGGAGAGAGTGCGCAATATGGTTTCATTTTTCAGCTGTGATAATAGTTTACCCTCACTCGATGGCAGGAAAACATGATACGGGATCATTTCTTCAATCACGTACTTTTCAATTTCTTCCATGATTTCATTCAGATCCGATTGTTCATAGGCACTGATCATTAATGACGCACGACTGGCTGATCTGACAAAATCAGCGTGAACCTTATCTTTCTTATTATACAACGTTAGCTGTGGAATGGAAGGGACATCTAAGTCATTTAGCAAATCCTGCACCGTTTTCTGATGATTAAAGTAATCTGTACTTGACGAATCCACCACATGGAGCAATAGATCCGCTTCTTTCACTTCTTCCAAGGTCGAGCGGAATGCGGCTATTAAAGACGTCGGCAAATCTTGAATGAAGCCAACCGTATCCGTCAGCAGCACGGTAAATCCGCTAGGAAGTATCGCCTTTCGTGTCATGGGATCAAGTGTAGCGAATAACTGGTTCTCTTCGTAAGAATCCGCCTCCGTCAAACGGTTGAACAGTGTTGATTTACCTGCATTCGTGTATCCCACAAGGGCTATTTGAAAGGTCTTATTACGCTTCCTTCTGTCACGATAGCGTTCGCGATGCTTCACTATGCCACTTAATTGTTGCTTGATTTCATCTATTTTCCCACGAATGTGGCGGCGGTCGCTTTCCAGCTTCGTTTCACCTGGTCCCCTGGTGCCGATTCCGCCGCCCAGCCTGGACATTGCCGTCCCCTGTCCGACCAAACGCGGCAATAAATATTGGAGCTGAGCAAGTTCGACCTGCAGCTTCCCTTCCCTGGATCTCGCCCGCTGAGCGAATATATCCAATATTAGCTGTGTCCGGTCAATGATCCTTGCCTCCAATTGCTTCGAAAGGTTCCGAATCTGGCTCGGGGAAAGTTCATCATTAAAGATAAATAAATCCGGCTCAAGCTCCTCTTCCAGATTCCGAAGTTCCTCCACTTTTCCTTTTCCTATATATGTAGCCGGATCGACGCTTTCCCTTTTCTGGGTGATGGTCATTAATACCTCACCATTCGCCGTCTTCGCCAATGAAGCCAGTTCATCAAGTGAATATTCAAAACGTTCAATAGTCTCAGTTGTTTGACACCCAACCAAAACGGCCGTTTCCTTTATTGCTTCTTCCAAATCACATGCACCACCTTCAGGTAGATTTCAGTTAATCATAACAAAAAAATTGAATATATAAAAATTTCCTGAAAACGTAGCTTTTAGCCGTTTTAAAAATTCCGATAACATGCTAAAATCAAATTTGGCTTTACCATCAAAATCAAAAAGACATAGAGGGACATTCATATGACATGGGAAGTATTAAGTTTCATAGGTACGATTGCATTCGCTATTAGCGGGACCATCATCGCCATGGAAGAAGAGTATGATATTTTAGGAGTTTATATTTTAGGAATAATAACTGCCTTTGGCGGAGGGGCAATCCGCAATCTGCTGATCGGTGTCCCCGTTTCAGCATTATGGGATCAAAGTTTCTATTTTGTCATCGCTTTAGTATCCATCACCATCGTTTTCGTTTTTCCTACAAACCTTTCAAAGCACTGGGATAGATGGGGAAACTTCAGTGATGCCATTGGCCTTTCAGCCTTTGCAATCCAAGGGGCGATGTATGCCGTGGAACTTAATCATCCAATAAGCGCCGTCATTGTATCAGCTGCATTAACCGGATGCGGCGGCGGGATACTCCGTGACGTACTGGCCGGAAGAAAGCCATTGGTCTTCAGAAAAGAAATCTACGCAGTATGGGCCATCATTGCAGGCTTGGCTTTAGGCAGTGGTGTATTATCCCAGTCATGGCAGCTTTATTCGCTCTTTGCCGTCATCACGATATTGCGCGTCCTTTCTTACACCAACAATTGGCATCTTCCTAATAAAAAATGGGTGCCTAAAACATAAATTTGAAAAGCCCGCCATCTTGGTGGGCTTTTCCATGTCATTCTTTTTCATCATCCTCGAAAACCAAATCTTGGCTGGTTAGCGTCAGTAAATCGGATTTTTCAAATGTATCCTCCAATAAAAGCCGCATTGCCTGGGCCCTAATTGACTTTTCAAGTACATTGCGGATATAACGTCCGTTAGAAAATGAAATAGGTCCCCGAAATGAACGCAATATGATTAAATGTTCTTTTAATTTCCTTTCCGCATCCCGATTCATTAGATATTCTTTTTCCTGAAGCATCCGATCGGCTATTTCCATTAATTGTTCAATTGTATAATCCGGAAAATCAATAACAAGCGGGAATCTGGAATGAAGTCCGGGATTAAGACTGAGGAAATAATCCATTTCCCTCGAATATCCAGCAAGGATCAAAATGAATTCGTGCTGCCGATCCTCCATATGCTTGACAAGGGTATCTATGGCTTCTTTGCCAAAATCCTTTTCGCCGCCTCTCCCCAAGGAATAGGCTTCATCAATAAATAAGATTCCGCCAATGGCCTTTTTAATTAAATCCCTAGTTTTTTGGGCAGTATGACCAATGTATTCCCCGACCAAATCTGCCCTCTCCGCTTCAATTAAATGCCCTTTCGATAGTACATTCATTTTTTGAAACAACTTACCGATTAAACGCGCAACTGTCGTTTTCCCAGTTCCAGGATTTCCTTTAAACATCATATGCAGTGCTTGCCTGCCAGTCTTCAGCCCTTTTGCCTCACGTTGTTTATTGATGTAAATCCAGGCATATATCTCTTTTATCATCTTTTTCATTTCTTCCATCCCGACCAGCGATTTCAGCTCATCTTCAATCTCTTTCAATGCCACATGCTGTTGGGGGATTTCCTGCACCAAAATTTCTTTTATCGGCAGTTCCTTTTGTAGCGCTTTTCTGTTTTCCGCATTAAACACAATATTGATTTGCCCGTTATTTTTCATACGGATCGGTTGTTCCAATGCATTCACCTCTCCATCTTGGACCCTTACTCTAATTCCACAAATTTTCATTCGATTTATGATAGTTACAACTAACCCATCGGAAAATTCGATTTTTTAAGCCGTATTCCCTTCCTGAAAAGCGACTTATTTTGACAGGATTCTTTCCTTTGAGGATATGTTACGACAATCTCCATTCCCATCCACCAATTTATTTGGGGGAATGTCATTTCCTGCGGTTTCCCGGAAAATAATCCGTCCCTTAATATATATTCAAAACAGGTACGTAAAATTATCGATTCTTTGAAAAAGAACAGCGAATTGCATGCAAAAAAAAAAAAAACAGGTCGCTATAAGCTAAACCTGTTTTTTACATACATATATATGATTATTCCTTCACTTCGTAATCAATCTGAACATTACGTTGTGGAGCAAATGTAGAAATCGCATGTTTATAAACTAATTGCTGTTTGCCCTCGGACTCAAATAAAACGGTAAAATTATCGAACCCTTTCACTTGTCCTCTAATCTGGAACCCGTTTAATAAAAATACCGTCACATACGTACCATCTTTCCGTAATTGATTAAGAAACTGATCTTGAATATTTACTGATTGTTTCATGAACTAGTCCTCCTCTTTTCTCTCTAAATTTATGTATTCGCCTTCACTGAAAAGCTTTCCTGCTATAAATCCAGATATTTCATGTATTTTTTTTGGAAAACCCTCGAGATCGGTCATATCAAACCAATTTACATCCATTTTATTCCGAAACCAGGTCAATTGCCTTTTTGCATAACGACGGGAGTTTTGCTTCAATGTCTCAACCGCTTCAGCCAATGAAGCCACTCCATCAAAATAATCATAGATTTCTTTATAGCCTATAGCCTGGATCGATTGACAATCCCTCAAACCTTTTTCATGAAATGACTCAACTTCTTGAATCAGCCCTTCTTCCACCATGACATCAACACGTTGATCGATGCGTTGATATAACTTTTCACGGTCCATTGTCAACCCAATGATGCACGTATCATATTTCAATTCTGTAGGCTGTTCATTCAGCTGTTCACTCATCGTTTTACCGGTACAATGAAAAATCTCAAGTGCCCTGATCACCCTTCTTACATTATTGGGATGAATCCGATTCGCGCTTTCCGGGTCAACGCTGCGTAATTGTTCAAAAACGGGATCAATCCCTGACTCCCTTACCTGTTTTTCGAGTCCCTCCCTATAAACAGGGTCGGATGGCGCCTCCGAAAATTGATAATCATAAATGACCGATTGTATGTATAATCCTGTTCCACCGACGATAATGGGGAGTTTACCTCTGCTTTGGATATCCTCAATACAAGCATTAGCTCGCTCTTGGAACTCTGCCGCACTAAATGGTTCATCCGGGTCTTTAATATCAAGTAAATAATGAGGAATTCCTTCTGTTTCTTCCCTCTTGATTTTTGCAGTCCCAATATCCATCCCTTTATAAACCTGCATGGAGTCTCCGCTAATAATTTCACCATTAAATAACTTTGCCATCTCAATGCTCATCTTTGTCTTCCCAACAGCAGTCGGTCCAATGATCACGAGAAGTTTTCCTTTTTGTTGTTTCACAATCTCACTGCCTTAATTGATTTTTTCCCTATCTTATCATAATCTCGAAGAAAGCAGCTAAACATCTACCCATTATGTCCAATTCAGGTACTTTTATTCAACTTTTCATCTTTATAACTCTTAGATAGTCAGAGTGTAAAATACCGAAAATGCATTTGAAGCGCATAGCTCCATTTGCGGCACTTGGGGAAAATGAATCCCCTTCTCCTGACAGCAAGGTATTCTACTCCCGATAATAGAATCATAAAATAGGCATGATTCCTTCTGTATATGAGGAATCATGCCTTTTTATCAATTTTCAATTTAGCCCAATTTTCCATTTACGGGTATGATCATCGTAACGGCCGTTTCTTTTTCCGAAGATTGTACATGAATCTCTCCATCATATCTGTTCACCAAGTCTTTAACGATGAATAATCCTTGTCCGCGAACTTTGCCCTTTTGTGCCTTTTTGGTTGAAAATCCGCTGGCGAATATTTTCTCCAAATCTAATTCCGAAATCATTGGTCCGGAGTTCGTTACCATAAACGTATACTTTTCATCATCAGCTTTGCATGCAATATTCATTCGGCGTTCTTGCTCTGGCAATTCAATTGTTGCCTCAATAGCATTGTCGATGACATTTGATAATAATTTTATCAAATCGGTTGTTTTGATCCGATTGAAGGATTCGGGTGAAACATCGATTTCAATATCGATGTTATAATTCTGGGCCGAGAGCCTTTTCGTCTCTAACAGGACAGATAAGCCCGGATGACTCACATCCAATTTCATCGATTCAATCGAATGCACTTCTTTTGAAAGACCTGTTAAGTATTCGAGTGCTTTTGCGTTTTCCTCTAATTTAAGCAGTCCATGTATCACCTGTATATGATTGGAGAAATCATGCCTTAATGAGCGGACTGAAGCAATGAGCGATTGAAATTCCGATTGATACGTATCTTCCGTATCCCCCACTTCACGTGTCAGTTCCTTTTGATACCATTTTTGAATGACAAAAAAGGTAACCAGCAGCATGATAACAAATCCACCATTATAAACAAGAATGGCAATGCTGCTTTTCAATACCTTGCCGTTAATGGCATTAATATCTTCTGTGCTCATATCAATGCCCAAAAAACCAATAATGTCGCCATCTTGATTTTTCATTGGCACTCCCACTGTCAAATACTCGCCATATTCCGGATCTTCTAGAATCCCGGTAATAAAGCTTTTCCCTTCATACGCCTGTTTGACCTGCTCCGGCGGAACAGTACATACACCACCAATAGGAAAATCCCCTTTATGATCTTTAGAAAATCCAGTAATCATAGCTTTAGATACTCGCGGATTATCAATCATGATGGTATAAACATATAATGCTCCTATTTTTTCACGGGCATCCTCTAAGTAAGCTTTTATATCCCTATATTCCCGGCTCTTTACTTGGTTATTAAGAAAACGCTGATAGGCTTCTATATCCATCGAGTCGGCGATAGATCTAGCAGCTACCAAGTTTTGATTTGCAACGGATTTTTGTACAGAATTTTTAATGCTTAAATATGTTGAAAACATATTTAGAAGAATGAAAACAATCAATAAAAGAATGGTCAAATAAAGAAATGCCCTTAACTTTTTATTTTTCATAGGATTAAACTTACCTCATCTCTAGCAGCTAAAAGTTAACGAACCTATTCTGAGTTTACTATATAAAGTGACAAAGAAATAGAGAAAAATCTAATATTCTCTGTAATTCCAGGCATATAATACTATAATTAATCAAGTAATTAACAGTTTACCCACCATTTTTTAATCATCTAACTTTTTATATTTTAATCTACACCACTTTAACTATTAATATTTTCTAATAAATCATTTTATTTCCATACAAAAAATTACATCAGTATAATTCTGTATGTGAAAATGGAAAAAATTAATGATGTGGAGTTCGATATTTTCGCTTTAAATGAATAATTTTACCCTTTATATGAAAATATTACAAGAATCTAGAGGATTCACCTGTAAAATCACACCATAATTCATATAATTTGTGCAAAATAGCGAATCACTCCTCTTTCAATAGTACATATTAACTAATTTCTCATTAATGAAAACGCCATTTCAATGAGAAGATCTCCTGAATAAAAAAATGGAATCAGAGCCTGACCCCCTGATTCCATTTACATATGATAGCTTTTATTTAATCGAATTTATGACTGCCCGCTCATACATCTTTTTAGTTACTTGATAATAGAGCAGTTGAAAAAGAAAATACGTTGCGATGACGAGGGCCGAATAGACAAACAAATTGGATCCCAATAAATCGCTTAATGCCACGTAGGCGACTATGGCATGAATCGTTCCTATCAGAAAAGGAGCGAAAAAGAGAATCCGTATTTCCGCACTTAAAATTTGCCGTATTTCTTTTTTTGTCAGGCCCAATCGATGAAGGGCGTGAATTTGGATTTTTTTATCTTCTAAATTCGTAAAAACTCGCAGATACATCATGCTTCCTTGGACGATAAAGAATAATAAACTGACAAACAAGCCGATAAAAAGTATCAAAATGCTTCCCTGTTTCATTTCTTGATAAATCGGAGCTCTTGTTTGCAATTGATTATGGTCAGGATTATTAGACATTTTTTCGATTTTAGCAGCTGTTTCCATTGATTCTTCCCAATCCTTAACTTCATACCCTCGTACTCTTACCTTCTCTTTTAAAGGTACATCAGCAGTGATCTCATGATACAGCTGATCATCGACCACCATCAGGGTCGTTGCTGATTTTATTGGAGCGACTATCGATTGATTGCGCTGACCAATCATTGTTACCTGTATGGTTTGTTTACCATAGTAAAGCTCCTTTTGCTCACCCTTTTGGACGAATTGATAGTCGAGTCCTCCATAAGGAAAAATGTATAACGCTTCTTTTCCAGATAGCTTTGCTGGATCAATTTTTCGCAATGCAGCCGCATTGTTATAATCACTTTCCGAGATTAATAATGACCAATTTTCATTGGATTCTCCCGTTCTCATATGGGGTAACATGTGGGAAATGGGCACACCTGTCATATTAACTTCGTAAAGGATCTTGAATCCATCTTCCTTTAATGTTTTCTCCACTGCGGATGGTTCAATAACGGAATAAATGGAAGCGTCATTTTCAACCCAGCCAATTGATTGCGGAATGTTATCGATCCCTTGCTTTTTTAAATCTGCACTGAACATGAAAAGTGTTCCTGCAGCTGTCAAAATCACAGCTGTAATGATCGAGGTCAAAAAGAATAACCTGGAATAGTCCTTAATATTAAATATCAGGTTTGTTTGCGTAATTAAATTCGTTCCACCATATAAGCTTTTCTTCTTCCGATAAAGCCTGCTGCATAGAGCGACAATGCTTTGGCTGAATAAAAAATAGGTGCCGATCAGTACGAAGAATAAAATGGGCATCACTCGAATATAAGAATTGTTCAACGACATCGTGGCTGCCAAGTAATAAGAAATGCTTAAGCAAACGGCTGATATTGCAATTAACCACTTTGAAACGAGGGGCGCCTTTTTTGGTTTTTGTTTATCTTTTAATAAATCGACTACCTCCGCATTTCCAATCTGGAATAATGAAAGAAGCGATAATAGCTGAAATAGCAAGATGAAACCGACAATCGTATAAACAAAGGCCTCAGGGACAAAGACAAAGGATATTGGTTGCTCTACAGCCAATAACCAAGAAACGGCCATTAAAAATAACTTTGAGAACAAAAACCCCACCCCCACTCCTATAAGGATAGATATGAGGGAAACCATCGTTTGCTCGAGGTAAATCAGTTTTCTTAATTGGGATTTGGACATTCCAAGCAGTGTCAGCAGCCCAAACTCTTTTTTTCGCGGCTGTATAAATGCGGCATTCGAATAAGCGATAAAGAAAACTGAAAATATGATGATCACTATCTCAGCTGCAATGAGTCCTTTACTAATTAACTGGCCCCCAGGGATATTCGCATGGACCACATCTGGATGAAAGATAAATGATGCGTAAATAAAAAAGATTGAGACCGAAAGGACAATACTGAAAAAATAAGCTAGATAACGTTGTGCATTTCCTTGGATATTTCTCTTAGCGAGAAGTCGGATGTTCATGATAGACTCCTCCCAAAACGCTTAACGTATCTAAAATCCTTTGATGGAAGCTCTGTCTTTCCCCTCCGCTGTGAACCTCCGAAAAGAACTTACCATCCTTTATGAATAGAATCCGGTCACAGAAGCTGGCGGCGGTCGGGTCATGAGTGACCATGAGGATGGTTGCCCCCTTTTTCTCCTGAAGAGTAGTGAGGGTATCCATTACCTGCTTGGCAGATTTGGAATCCAAATTACCAGTAGGTTCATCCGCTAAAATAATGGAAGGCTCATGAATCATCGCTCTTGCACAAGCCGTTCGTTGCTGCTGACCTCCGGAAATTTCAAAAGTCCGCTTTTCTAAAATTCCTTCAATACCAAGAAGGTTCGCCAACTGATTTACCCTATTTTCCATTTCCTTCAGTTTATAATGATCTAACGCTAAAGGAAGGAGGATATTTTCACGAACGGTAAGTGTATCAAGAAGGTTGAAGTCCTGAAAAACAAATCC
Source organism: Peribacillus sp. NPDC055009 (assembly GCF_053608705.1). Classification (NCBI taxonomy): domain Bacteria; kingdom Bacillati; phylum Bacillota; class Bacilli; order Caryophanales; family Bacillaceae; genus Peribacillus; species Peribacillus sp. NPDC055009. The sequence goes on from NZ_JBSGVZ010000034.1 coordinate 20,736, forward strand.
AATTTCCCTCCTGCGAAATAATGCAAGGTCCTGATTTTTTAATTCATTAGGATTTTGATCATTTAGAATGACTTTACCTGTTGTGGGCTTATCAATCGTGGCCATTAAGTTAAGCAAAGTGGTTTTCCCGCTGCCTGATGGACCCATCACGCCGACAAATTCCCCTTTCTGTACATTCATGGTGAAATTATGTAGTGCTTTATGAAATAAATTCCCCTGCTTTTGAAAATAAGTTTTGGATAATTGTTCCGCTTTTAAAATTGACATCCGAAAATACCTCCCTTTCTTACCGTAAGTATAATGAATAAAGAGGGAGGCTCCCATCGAAGTTTATTACATATTCGTTTAACACCCTTACAATTCTGTCACCTTTCAAGTAAGGTATTTGTCTTAAAGAAAAATTCCACTGTAGTCCCTTCGGATACAGTCGATTGAACCGTAACGCCATGCCCAAGTCTGTTAACGATTTGCTTTACTAGATATAGTCCCATTCCAGTTGACTCTTGTTGGACTCGCCCGTTCTCTCCAGTAAAAAATGGATCAAACACTCTCTTTACATCATGCGGGACAATTCCAATTCCCTGATCTGTTATCCTTAGGAATATCTCCGACTCTTTTTCAACAATGTTGAACGTTATGCTGTCATGCTTTTCCTGCCTTGAATACTTCAGCGCATTAAAGACCACCTGACTAATGGCGAAGTGGAGCCACTTACGATCCGAATGCACATATACATTCTCAAGCTCCGTTTCAAGCCTGGGATAAATGAACCGTTTGATGAACTGTTTCTTTTCCTCGTTAATCACTTGCTTGACTAAATTAATTAAGTCAACCCGCTCCGATTTTACATCCTCCGAAAAACGCTGAAGCCTTGCTCCATGCAATATAATTTCCAGCCCTCTGCGAAATCGATCATTTTCTTCTTCTATCTCTTTTAGATAAGCCTTCATCGGCTCATCCGAAAATGTCCTGTTGCCTTCTTGAACCAGTAAGGAAATGACTGAAACAGGAGTCTTCATTTGATGAACCCAATGATGAATCAACAGTTCATATTGCTCCTTCTGTTTGATTTTTTCTTGTAATTGTCCAATTGTTACGTGGTTCATTTGTTGAAAAAGATCCATCCACAACTTTTGTTCATTTGACAGGGGGTCCCTAAAGGCTTCGACATACTCAAATGATAAGCTCGGTTCTTGCTTCATCCTTGTTAAATGACTAAGAAAACGGTAATGCCTTATATAATCGCCCGCTAAAAATAAAAGCAGCATAAACAACGCCAGAATAATTAAATAGATGATATTTGAAACCGATATGTGATTACCCGCTTCCAGAACGGCTAGTGCATAAGCAATAATAAGCAGGCTTACCAATAGAACGGTATAAAATATAAAATAAAGACGGTCTTTGATAAAGGATTTTAGCTTCACTTTTCTTCACCTTGCATTACTTTTAGCCGATATCCTTTTCCCCTGCTGGTTGTTATGGCATGCTTGACGCCGATATCCTCAAGTTTTTTCCTAACCCTTGTAACATTGACGGTCAATGTATTGTCATCAACAAATGAATCATCATTCCATAATGCTTCAAGCAAATCTTCACGCGAGACAATGGTGTCATACTGTCGTAGTAAACAACTCAATAATTTCAACTCATTTTGGGTTAACGTTACCTGATTGTCTTGGTATTCGATCATCGCTTTTTCCGTATAAAGCGATAATCCATCTATTTCCTTTATTTGTTGGTGGAATGAAGATATTTCCGCATATTCACCGTAAACCCTACGTAGGACACTCTTTATTTTCGCCAGAACCACTTCCAAATGAAACGGTTTCGTTAAATAATCATCTCCCCCATATTCAATGGCCATGACTTGGTTCATTTCATCTGTCCTTGCAGAGATGAAAATGATGGGAATCTTTGAAACCGTCCTTATTAGCCGGCACCAATGGAAACCATCATAATAGGGCAGATTAATATCCAATAAAACTAAATCAGGCTTTATCTCTTGGAACTCCGCAAAGACTTGGTCCAGTTGCTTCACTTCAAAAACCTCATACCCATACCTTTTTAAGTAATTGACCAAGATACCAGCTATTTTGGAATCGTCTTCAACCAATAATATTTTATACATCTTTTTCTCCTCATTAACATGACAATAAAAAACCTTGAATGGTATGAGCCAATCAAGGGGATTACAATAAAATTAGATTTCCTCCGGGATTTTCAATCCCTCAATGAAGGATTTAAAACTCGATGCAACTTTATAAATATTTTCATCCTGGCTTGATGGATCCGAATACCAACCCTGATCCCAGAAGTAAACTCCCTTTTCCTCTTCGTTATTTATCAGCAAGATTTTACCTGCACATGTATCATTACCTATTATAATGCAATTCTTATGTAAGTCATCTCTGTTTTCTTCATGCCATTTTTGTAAATTCAGTTCTTTATCTTGAAGTTCTAATCCATAAAGTACATTTAAGCAAACGAGTGTGTCTAATCCATCTACATAAAACTTACAGTTTTGGACCGCTGTTGTTCCGCCATTATGCTTAAAGAGAAATTGTTGATAATCTGCAGGGATTTCAAAACCCACAAATTCCTGAAAATTATTCACTGCTTCTTGTGTTGCTTTGCCATATCCGGTAATATTAACCATTGTATCGACTCCATTTCATTTAATTGATAATTTTATTCTATAAGGCTATTTCACTTGCTAATCGCTGCTTATAAAATGGCCAGCTCCTACACTCCATTTATGGAGATCCTTTAAAAATAGATTATTCATTTTTATTAGAAAATAATAC
>NZ_JBSGVZ010000035.1:0-20536 GCF_053608705.1 Peribacillus sp. NPDC055009
ATATAGTATTTATTATTAAAAAAATTACTAAGGAGTTAAAATAAACTTACTCAATTACAAAGATACTTTACCTTAAATAAGTATCTTAGAAAATTTGACAATTTTGTGACAAAAAGTAGAAAGCCCATACTTCCACCATAAAACATCAGTGTAGTGTAAATAGTAAATAATAAAGTACACAAGAAGACTCCCTTTAAATTGTGGATACGCTATGTCGTCACAAAAACCGGAACACCAAACTGAAGAAGTTATTCTGGTTTTTTCATTGAGCAACATCTAGTTCATTCAGATTTAAAATCAATATTACCGTTTAAAAATACCTCACCTTTTTAACCCTGAAATTAATATTCCACATTATATTTTTTCACAAGTTTTATAGTAGGAAGGATAAAAAAAGACTGCCGGAGCAGTTCTTTCGTTTCTTAATGATAATTAAATTTACTCTAGAAAAATATATTTTATATCTCATGTCTGATTTTTGAAATTCCAAATTCTTTCGCAATACCTGCAAGGTATTTACTTCTGCTTAAGATTTTTTAAAATCCACCTCTTTTTCTTACATAGTTCTTTTGTTAATAGAATATTAGACTGACCTCTCCTTAGTTTTTTCTTCAAATGGGATTATTTGAGGACCTAATATTCAATTCACTTCCGTTCCAATACGATTAACAAATAGTTGTTGCACAGAGGCTCTTGTTCCGGCAAGTGGGTATACAATAAAATAGAAATCGGCTCTGATGAAGTGCCGATTTTCCCTAACGGTCGCAAAATGTACAACTGGGGCAAGTGCTCCGGTCGTGATCGGTCCAAATGGCCCTGTCCAGCCAATATTGGCAAACTAGAGTTATTAAATCTCTATATCAACCACTATACTATCAATTCTTCCTTCTTCCTCCTTCCCGAATAAAAGCAGCGACTGCTTGATAATGTGAAAAAAATGTGAGAGAGTACGTTCGGTCGTAGCCCAGGAGTTCGAGTTCACGACCAACAACAGAGGATCCACGACCCCTCCGGTAGATGTGTAGCATGAAGAGGATCTCCCTTATTAGAATTTAATCTTGAAACAGGTGGTCAACGAGTTGTAATAGCTGAACTTCGTAGAATTCGAAATGTGCTTATTGATAATTACTTTCATTATTTCATTAGCAATACACATACGAAACTTTTTAGGAGGAAAAGATTTTGAAAAAATGTTTTTTCAAATGTGGCTTGCCCCTACGGTGTAAGACAAAAACGTCTCGCACTACAGGTAAAAAGCAGCTGAGAAATTGTGCAAAGGGCCCGAATCTTTGAATCAGTCTTTCCGAAATACCGATGTACTTAATGCCATAACATGTTATCAATGATAACTAATAAACTAAAACTAGCGGATGACAAAATCTAAACAATTTCTAAATAAAGAAAAATCATACCGTCCATAAAAACGTGATAATATCCCCTTAAGCAGAGTTGTGGTCAATTCGCTAGTGCTCCACACGTAATTGCCAATCAAATTCACGAAAGCTTTGGTGGCGATATTTTTGAAATTGAGACCCTAGAGCCATATCTTAGCGATTACGACGCAATTGTGGAACAAGCAAGGCAGGTAATAGAATCTGCAAGCAAACCCCAGTTGAAAACAGAAATTGGGAATATCATGAAGAGGAGCTGCCTTATTAGAATTTAATTTTGAGGGAAAATAACGGAGGACGTGAGTTAGGTAATCATTTGGAAGCTAACGGTACAAACAGCACCAGACAGGAACAGCAGTCTACTACCCCAGTTGAAAGTGAATTTGGCTGGACTAAAATAAAGGACGAAGTGGTAATACCAATAGTTCAAAAAAATATTCTTGTGACTTATTTCCCCCCTTCCTGCAACGCACGTGTAATTGCCGTAAACTTACCCGATATGACGTACATATTTGTTAATTATATGAGGACAGACTTTTTTAAACGAACACTATTCAAAAAAGGTAAGAGCAAATTTGTGCTGTTACCTTTCTTCATTTTATTATTCACTGTTATTCTACCTTGCCTTCTGCATATCCATGTTCGCTTCGACATTCTCCTGGCTGATGGTGGTAAACCGTAAATTTCGCTTTCCTGAGAAATTCTCAAGCAGGTCTTTGACATCAATTCCCAAGGATGCCTTTAATGACTCCTGCAATGATGCCATTAAATCCGTACATATCCAGTCACTTTCTTAGCCCCGCCATTGTCGATATTACTAAGCGGGCTTGCCACGCTATTCCAGGCAGTGCATATTTGGGCAATGCGACCTTGCGTACATTCTCAAGAATTTTGGCTTCCGCTTCGTAATAATTATCGACACCCATTGTACAGGCATACCCATTAAGAGCTTGGCCTGCTTCCGGAGGACTTTGATGGTGCATCAAAGCACCATTATCCCAGGTACATTCTCATCGCCAGTCACCGCTCCCAAGTAAGGCATTCCTGCGAAATCACTCCAATCTTGAAATGACCATCCAAATACCTCACCATAAAATTTCTTTGCCCGTTCCATGTCATCCACATGAATTTCGAGGTGAACTAATCTTCCCATGATTACCTCCTAGTTTTGTTCAAAATTTTTCCTCTTACCGTAATTTGATACTTATGTAGCTTCATGACTATGGTGCTTTATTTATATTTTAAAGTCTAAGATGAAGCAGGCTTTTCAATTTGAGTTAAGTCACCTCTTTATTATAGGACAGTTGCAGGAATATCTGACAAAAAAGGCAGCTCCCTGATGGGGGATAGCTACCTTCGTTTACGATTACTATGAAAAGGTAGGAGCAGGGAATTCATCAATTCTCATACGAAGTAAACTATATGGTTTTTCCCGGAGGTCTCTTCCATAATGAAATCTCGCCTGCCGATGTAATTGATTCACAATGAAATATAGGTATTGATCGGGGCCAATCGAAAAAGTATCCGGCCATAAAATTCTCGGGTCATGTGCGATTGTTTCCATTGCGCCATTCGGCAATATCTTCCGGATACTATTGTTTTCATAGTCTCCCGCATAAACGACTCCTTTTGCGCCGGTGATCATTCCATCAGACGCACCTTTTTCCCCCCAATACTGCACATATTGGGATAAATTCAGGTCCTGTATCCTTCTGTCTCTTAGGGCTTCTGTTGAGATCGAGAACAGCTGACGGCTGGTTAGCGGAGCATAAAATAAAACCTTTCCATCAGGAGAAATCGCTAAACTATCGGAAGCCAATCTAAATGGGAAAGTCGAGCCGTCCAAGTTTCGATTCATCAAAATTTCACCTTCTACTTTCGGTAAAAAATAGGGATCAGGTGAAGTTGATATTGCCCCATTTAACCGTCTAAACGCGTTCCCATTTTCTAAATCTACGACGATAATAGCCCCTGGCCCTCTGGAAGAAGAATCCGTTATATATGCATAGCCTGCTCTTCCAACCCGAAAATCCAAACGGACATCATTCAGATATGTTGTTGGCAAGACAACATCTTCTGTAAAGGTATATACTCTCCTTATTGTATTCGTGCTTAAATCAACAGCAACTAATTTTGCTCCCCCTTGAATAGGTTCAGAAAAATTTGGTGCCCCTGTATCTAGTACCCAAAGTGTTCCTCTTCCATCAGCAACGATACTTTGGACACTGACGAAAGACATCGTAATATTCCCAGTATTAACTAAATTGGTTTCTACACTGGGATAAGGCTGCAATTCACCCTGAACAATTTCCGCCACAGTAAATTGAACGTCGTCTCCCCATTTCGGAAAGCATACAAAAATACGACCGGTTTCGGAAACGCTGACACCTGTAGGCATAGCCCCATAAAAAGCATGCACCAGTTCAAACTGCCCAAAATATTTTTCCATTGGTAACATAGGTTGCATGGTATCCTCCTCATCAAATCCGAACGGATATCACCTATATATGATGAAAATTTTTTGTAGTGCCTGGTTCTTGATAAATTTTTCTATCGTGATGGATGCTGTGGGTTTATTAGTCCAGGAGAAACATGGGTGTTTCGATAAAGTGATTCAAACTTCCACTGGCTCTTCAAAGACAGGGAATGAGAGCATCTGAATTTACGTTTGCAGTCATTTTTAGAACTAACATAAAAACTATTATGATTTGCTCCCGTCCAGTAGCCTGGTTAGAAAAATAAATCTGTCTCCCGCCATAAGAAAAGGCAGCTTCAGCAACCTGCCTTATTGTAGAGTTGTCAAAAATATGAAGTTAAAATGAAGTGCGAAAAAAACTTAAGTAAAGGGAGTAGTGAGCCGGCTACTCCCTAAGAACATTAACCATTACAAATCATAAGTACATTACCATCTGGGTCTTGAAAGTTAAAATAAGCAAAATTTCCAATACGCTCTATTTCTTTAACAATGGCTATGTTATTACTCTTGATAAATTGGTAAGCTTCGTCTATATCTTTTGCGTAGAAATTAAATAAGACATTATTGGATGGTTTAAATATAAAATTAGGATCAAACGTATGGTCATCTAAAGTTAATCCAGTTTCACTTGTTACAGGAATATTGTAAACAGGTGATTCTACAGAGTCATTATTTCGCGAGATGCCAAGGAGATTGCAATACCATTCAACTGATTTCTTTAAATCTTTAACATGGATAAAAACATTGTTTATTTTTCTATTAATAGGAGAACTGGCTATTTCCATTGTTTCCCACCTTCCATTGGACCTTACCTAAAGAAATTCAACAAGTTTCAAAAAATTCCTTTAGAAGTTAATCATAGTTCGAAAACACTGTGCTTGTAGAACTATCCAGCCCCGTTAGTTCATTAAGGGTACCTCCACATTCCCATCAAGCTAAGATATATTTGTATCCCCATAACGAAAAAATTCTATTTTCTATTGATTGATTTTACAGAAAAAGTAGCTCTTTTTTCGTTTTGGAGTGTTTAATATTTTTTATCTTGATGGCGATGCGGTGCAAAATTTCATAAGAGCGCAGCCGTGCCTTACGATCAAAAATCTCTGTATGATCCATAATTTCATCAGCGTTTTCTATTAACTCATGGAGCTGCTGCTTCACACCTGCAGGGTCCCCGATGATGGAAGTGAAAAGCTGTTCTTCAACCGCCCTCCGTTCATTATCGTTCCAAAGCTTGACCATATTATCAACAGGTGGCAAAATGGGCGAAGGCTGTCCGCGGGTTAACAAAAGAAATTTTTGATACATCGAAGTGGCAAGCCTTTGTGCCTCCTGTTTCTCATCAGCAGCCACCACTTGAACGGCTAACAGTACATAAGGCTCCTCCAAAAATTGAGACGGACGAAAATAATCCCGGTACAGTTTTATGGCCTCCATCATGTTACCTGGAGCAAAATGTCCCGCGAAAGAGAATGGTAACCCAAGCATTCCAGACCATTGTGCACTATAAAACCCTGAACCTAACAGCCAAATTGGCACATTTTTTTTTCGCCGGGAATGGCGTGAATGCTAAATGAACCATTCTTAGTGGCTGTTCCTGTACCATAAAGATATGCGATAAGCTCCTCAAGCCGGGCATCAAATTCAGGTTCACCAGCAACCCTATGCCGCAATACATTTGCTGAATATTGGTCGGTGCCAGGTGCCCGCCCCAATCCAAGGTCGATTCGGCCAGGGAAGAAGGTTTCTAATGTTCCCAATTGCTCAGCCACGGAAAGAGGAGAATAATGGGAATGCAGCATTGCACCTGATCCTATACGCATTTTTTCCGTGACAGAGACTACTCGTCCAATTACGATCGGGGAGGCTGAACTCGCCATTCCTGCCCAATTATGATGTTCAGCAAGCCAAACCGTTTATATCCCCACTGCTCTGTTTTCTTTGCTAGATCAAGCGTGTTTGAAGGGAAAGTCGGCTGATCCTCCCTCGACAATTGGGGAGGGATCTAGCACTGAAAGTTCTATTTTCTTTGTCATAATTCTTCCTCCTTTTATACAATTAAATTTTTTAAAGCTGGCCTGTACCTCTATGGGTTGGAAAGTAGGGTAAAACAAATTCTCCAAGTTCCTGGATTACTTCCTCTGGAGGGCGCTTGGAAAAATACAGAACAAACGCCAAATGGTTGACACCAATCGCTTGAAATTGATGAAGTAGATCAACTAAACGGTTTCTTCCTACGGAATAGCCTAAGGGTATGGGGACAGGCATTTCATCGGGATTTTCCAATAAATTGATAAACAAGCTTTGAGAGAAGGGTTTAAAATCTCCTGGAGCATGAACTTCAGTTAAAGCACGATAATCCTGGATAAGCTGCGCCTGTTGAATAATGCTTCTTGGGTATTGAAGCCACCCATCCCCATTCCTGGCTATCCAATTGATAGACTGATTGCTAAATCCAGTCAACATGGTCGGAATCGAAGATACAGGCTTTGGGATTAACCTCATATCTGTACCATCGATAAGTCCGGCGTGGCTGTGGATTGTCGGCTGATCCTCTTTTAACAGCCGGTCGAGAATTTCGAAATTTTCTTTAAATAATGGACCGCTTTCTTGCTTAGATATCCCTAAAGCTGTAAAGTCTTTTTCCCTGTCCCCTGATGCCACTCCCATAATCAATCGACCTGGAAACAATTGATCAATTGATGCAGCTTCCTTGGCTACCCTGACGGGGTGGCGCAAAGGTAGAACTACACTTCCTGTCACTAACGCAATGTGCTTCGTATAGGCAGCAAGATACGTCAAATAAATCCATAAATCGAACTTTTGGCCGTTTTCATCAATATTCAAATCCTGCATTGTAATATCACGGAGCCATAATGAAGCAAAGCCATATTCCTCAATTTTACGGGCAAGCTCCAGCTGATTCTCCATAATCGGATTTTTAGACATCCTGGCAGTCGGGAGGATAAATCCGAGTGTCATTTTGTCTTTCTGGTACATGCTGTTATAGGCACGATGATTTTGAAAACTCACTCTTGGTCCTCCTTAAAAGGTTATATTTTTAAGCCTATATACTTTTCAAACTGTTTAATGGTTTCCTCATTCCGTCGATAATAAGTCCATTGTCCGATTCGTTTCATTTCCACCAGACCGCTTTGCAATAGGATAGATAAATACTGGGAGGTAGTGGACTGTGATAGTCCTACTTTGCTGCGAATATCACTAACACAAACCCCGCCATCAAAGCCTTTTTCTTTGATGACATGGGCCTGCGGGGAAAAGTTATTATCAGGTTCTTTCAACATTTGCAGAATATTAACTCTTATTTGATTTGACAAAGCCTTGAAAATTTCAACTGCCTGTTCGTCATTTATCATATTTGATTCCCGATTCAACGGTGCCCGCCCCTTTCTGATCTTATTAAAATCTATTTTGCTTGGAATGCGTATAAACTAATCGAACAAAAGGAAATCTATAATTTGCGATATCTCTATATTATTTTCTTTTATACCCAAAATCAAATTTTATGCTTTAGACAGGGCTAGCAAACGGCTTTAAAGGAACTACACAAATTAGCTTAGAGAACAGGTGGCAAAGAGATGAGGATTATTTTGCCCATCTTTTAAATGGTTTGGGTTAGTATATAGCTTTGAAAATCAAGACTTTAAAAGGATAGGTGAAGAAACTTCTGATGAAAATGATGTTATAGATGACGATACAATGTCTATGGATTCTGTTGCTTCGTTTGGGATCCTTGTAAACAACGTTTTGAAGCAGTCTTTATTGAGTCAAAGAGTAAACCCTCTCAGGATGATATTGTAAAATGGATTAACAAGTGTAGAAGTGCACAGGAATTTATAGAGGAAAGTGATGAGATTCCACATAAATTATGTGCTGGAACAGGGCAGGAAAAAAGTATTGGCTTTCTGTACAAAATTATCGTTCATTAGTGATATGAGTAATTTCGGGTTAAGCCGGAGTTCCCATCAGTTCCCATTAGGAGGACGTTACCATCCTAATCGAATTATTTTAGGGTTTGGGCATCAAAAAATGAAGAAATAAAAGAAGGTGTAACTAGATTATATCAAGCAATATAAAACGGTAAATCCAAAAGTAACAGCCGAACTTCCTTAGAGTAGGAAAATCGGCTTTTTTGATTTCGAATTTTGCTTAGCGTATGTTTTCCGCGTTTTGCTACCGGAACCCCTATATGCATTATCCTACTTTTGAATGTAAGACTAGTTTAATTCTCCCAGCTTGTAGGGTAAAGATGACAGCCCTTAATTGAGCATGGCCACATTTTGGACATTTTTCATTAATCTGTAGTGATTGTTAAGCATCTTTCACAAACCCTTCGTTGATTTGTTTTGAACATTTCCATGGGTACCTCCTTTCTTTATAAGTTTGTTAACGCAACAGCATACAAAATTAATCACTTCATGTAACAGTACCTTTTGTTCCAAGCCCTTTTATTAAGATTCATCTATTTTCATTTCATTATAGAAGTTAATTATGGAGATACTGATTTATTTAAAGATCTATCACCATTGACAGACTTTTGATGTTCTCATGAGTTTTTTTCATGCTTGTTATAGCCTTCCCTTAACTTACAATTCTTTGTGCTAAATTAGTATATTACGTATATTTTTTGTGTAAGTACGCACTTTATAATTAAATAGTATCAATAAAATTACATAGTGTAATAAAGTATACTAATTACTGGATATTCGTATAATATTCCCAAAAACTAAAAGGTTTTCTCCTCTGAGTAGACACTCCTTCATTAAGCTAACCGTACACCACCATGGCTAGAGAATTGCACCAATGCCGGGTGCATGTGAAAAAGCCAAGGTCAGCGACTATACAAAAATCGCTAACCTTGGCTTTTAATAACTGATTATAAAATGTTGTGCATTTCTCTACCTTAATTTGATACGTGACCATATCAAGGTAAAGAAAAAGGAGAAAACATCTTAGAATATGGAAGAAGGGATAGTTTTTCTACTTGATATCCTCTTTTCTTTTTACTTGGTCCCCAACATTATTCTCCATATAATTTTTACCCCAATTATACATCGAATCAAGAATCGGCATCAGGCTTTCTCCTTGTTCTGTCAGAGAGTATTCCACTTTGGGAGGTACAATTGGATAGACTTCGCGATGAACAATAAGATCTTCTTCCAGCTCTCGAAGCTGGTTAACGAGCATTCTTTGAGTGATGCCCGGCATAAGAGCCTTCAGTTCACCAAAACGCTTGGTCCCCTGCTTGCCTAGGTGCCATAAAACAAGCATCTTCCATTTCCCCCCAATAACAGAAAGGGTCAATTCCTTCTCACAATTGAATGTTTTATTCTGTAGCCTTGTCATTCAAACCACCTCCAAATATAAATCCTAAATCACATAGTATACTTTTTAACACTATGTAAAATTAAAGTGCGTACTTACAAAAATATTATACTTAGTATACGATACATTGTACAGTCGATATGAATTTCTTGCTGTGCAATGATTGAGTGCCAGAGGGACATACTTACTGTGCAACAAACTAAAACATACTATTAGGAGTGAAGGATAAATGGAATTACAATTGGCACTGGATTTAGTAAACATTCAAGAAGGTATTGAATTGGTTAAACAAGTGGAGGAATATGTTGATATCGTAGAAATCGGTACACCTGTGGTTATTAATGAAGGGCTTAGGGCTGTTAAAGAAATGAAAGAAGCTTTCCCTTCTTTGAAAGTATTAGCCGACCTAAAAATTATGGATGCAGCCGGTTATGAAGTGATGAAAGCATCTGAAGCTGGCGCTGATATCATCACGATTCTTGGTGCAGCTGAAGATATGTCCATCAAAGGGGCTGTTGAAGAAGCTAGAAAACAAGGCAAAAAAATCCTTGTTGATATGATCGCTGTGAAAGATCTTGAAACTCGTGCTAAAGAAGTGGATGCATTTGGCGTCGACTACATCTGTGTGCACACTGGCTACGACCTTCAAGCTGTTGGAAAAAATTCTTTTGAGGACCTTCAAACCATTAAACGTGTTGTAAAAAATGCAAAAACTGCTGTAGCAGGCGGCATAAAATTAGATACACTTCCGGAAGTCATTAAAGCACAACCTGACCTTGTCATTGTTGGTGGAGGTATCACTGGACAAGCTGATATTAAAGGGACAGCTGCCCAAATACAAAAATTAGTAAAACAAGGCTAATATCCATCATGCAGACTTCTCAATATTTAGCTGAAATCATAAAAGAGCTAAATCGTTCAGTAGACTTAATAGCTAACGAAGAAGCTGAAAAACTGGTTAATGGGATTCTTGAATCAAAGAAAGTTTTTGTAGCCGGTGCAGGCAGATCAGGATTCATGGCCAAATCCTTCGCCATGCGGATGATGCATATGGGAATTGATTCTTATGTAATCGGTGAAACTGTAACTCCCAACTTTGAAAAAGAGGATATCTTAATCATCGGATCCGGATCCGGGGAAACGAAAAGCTTAGTCTCCATGGCTGAAAAAGCAAAAAGCATTGGTGGTAAAATTGCAACTGTCACGATATTCCCTGATTCCACTATTGGACAGTTAGCAGATATCACCATTAAATTGCCTGGATCCCCGAAAGACCAATCAGAGGGCGATTATAAAACCATCCAACCAATGGGCTCACTATTTGAGCAGACCCTTTTACTTTTTTATGATGCCGTCATCTTGAGATTCATGGAGAAAAAGGGATTAGATACCAATAATATGTATGGCAGACATGCCAATCTTGAATAAAACATAGTCCTAAGAATGTAATAACCAAAAGACCGCAGACATACTAAAGAAACTTTGCGGTCTTTTGGTTAGTCTTTAAAACATTATTTTGTTATTATTAACAATTATTCTAAAATTTTTTAAAAAGGAATGATAGCATGATTTCATTAAAAGGAAAAACTGCTTTAATTACTGGGGCAGGCAGAGGAATCGGGCGTGCTACTGCGATTGCTTTAGCAAAAGAAGGAGTTCATTTAGGATTGATTGGATTAACGATGTCAAATCTTGAAAAGGTAACCGCGGAACTAGAGCAATATGATGTGAACGTTTCAGCGGCAACAGCAGATGTAGCCGATCTTGAAGCAGTTCATCAAGCTGTTGAACACATCAAATCAGACCTAGGTTCTATTGATATTTTAATCAACAATGCAGGTATAGCTAAATTTGGCGGTTTTCTTGAATTAACTCCTGAAGAATGGGAAAACATCATCCGAGTAAACTTGATGGGTGTATATAATGTAACAAGAGCCGTTTTACCTGATATGATTGAAAGAAAATCAGGAGATATTGTGAATATCTCCTCAACTGCGGGCCAAAAAGGAGCACCTGTTACAAGTGCTTACAGCGCTTCTAAATTTGCTGTTTTAGGACTAACGGAATCACTCATGCTAGAGGTAAGAAAGCATAATATCCGTGTAACGGCTTTAACACCAAGTACAGTTGCAACTGATTTGGCCATTGAAACCAATCTTATTAGTGGAAATCCTGAAAATGTTATGCAATCAGAGGATTTAGCAGAGCTGCTTGTAGCCGGGTTAAAGCTTCATCCAAGAGTCCTAGTAAAGACTTCAGGATTATGGTCAACTAATCCTTAATTTGAGAAGCGATCGTCTCTTCTTGTCTATATTGGTTAAGAAGTAGGCTTGTTGTAAAGTGTACCCTTTGTAAAGGAAATTTTTAAAAAAGGGATTAGGCAGCCTAAAGAAGATAATCTCTGTATTGTGGAGTGACCCCAGTCAAATAGACAGAAATAAAAAAGACCAATTAAGCAACCTGAGTTCTATATTGATATGGACTCAGGTTGTTTAATTTTTTCTGGAAGCGATGATGGTTATAGAATCGAATATACATTACTTACAGCACCTCGAACCTCTTCAGAGGTACCGAAGGAGTTCATATAGAAACACTCCTGTTTAAAGTGGCTGAAGAAATTCTCCATACAAGCTTTATCCCAGCAGTTTCCCTTTCTTGACATACTGGATTGCATTTTATATTTTTTCAAATAGGTTATTGTATTGGTGGGAAGTGTATTGGTACCCCTGGTCGCAATGCAGAAGAATTCCATTTACATTCCGTTTTTTCTTTGCTTTTTTTATTGTTACTATTACAAGTTTTAAGTCGTTTCTCCGGCTGACTTGATAAGAAATGATTTCATTGTTATAGAGGTCTTTTATGGCGGATAGGAAAAGTCTCTGTCTATTAAAAATCAAATATGTAATGTCAGTTACCCATTTCTCATTAGATCTGGATGCATGAAAATCCCTATTAAGAAGGTTTTTAGAAATGACATATGCTTCTTTCTTCCCGTAATAAGGTTTCCTTTTCCGAAAAGAGACTTTAACCCTAGCTCCCGCATAAGACGCTGGACACGCTTGTGGTTCAGGTTTAAACCGTAGGTTTAATCAGGCCATACATTTTCCTCTTCGATACCCATAGATTCCTTTGAGTTTATTGTAGCATCCTATAATTTTTTTCTTAATCTCTTATCATCCAGTTGCTTTTCAGAAGGGGATATTTTACGTTTTAACCATTTGTAGTATCCGCTTCTTGATACATGTGCAATTTCGCATAATAACTGAATAGGATAGCGTTCCTAGGACATTTCCCTAATTACCTCATACTTTTTCCTTGTCGTTACTGCCTTCATTCCCCCTTTTACATCTTTAAGAGCTTTTTTAGCATTTCGTTCTACGCCTCTAAACGTCTGATTTTTTCTTCTGGATCCTTCGGAGCTGTTCTTGGTCTGCCCTTACCAAGCCCCTTCGCGTCTTCTTAAGTATTGCCTTTTCCCCTAAATTCCAGAAATCTATTTTCATGGTAGTTCATTAAGAAATGATTCAATATTCAACTATATTTAGCCATTGACCATCAGGACCAATTGTTATGTGAGGGATATTATTTGATTCAAATATGTTGTAAATATCTAAGTTCTTCTCCATTTAATATATTAAATGTTGAGATACATCCGTCTCTGAAAACACTAAAAAATCCATTGTTGTAGACCGTAAGTAAAATTCGTATATATATATTGTTTTTTTCTATCCTTTACATACCCTAAAAACCCTATTGTTCTTGGAAAAATGCGTGTTAGAGTGAACCGGATTTTATTAATTCAGGAATAAAGGCATAGATATAACATTCCTGTTTGTAAATTGAATTTATTATTTTAACAAATTCCTGCTTTTCAATTTCTTCATCAAGTAATACTTCGCTTTTCTTTGGAAGACAATCCAACCTAACCCCCCCTAATTTTTTATGATTATAACATTAAATGAACTGTTTCCTAGTTAAACTAACCTCCCTCTATAAACATTGACGTATCAACGGTTTGCACCACTCGGTGTATTAGGGGAATTATTTTTTCATTCTACTAGCTGCCTTAAAGACAGCTCAGATCTTCAGCAAAAGCACCCGTTAGTGGAATACCAAAACTACCTAACATATTGAAGAATTAACTGATATAAGGCTATGCAAGGTCCTAAAATACACGCTTTCATTTTAGATGGATGGTTTCTTTTACTGCGAAACAAGTAAAAGAAACCTAATATAAAACCCAACGGAATCCATAGCTGAAAGACACCTTCTTTTGTACTGCGAGAAAAAATTGGAGCGCTGTAAGTGCTTATCAGAAAGTAAAAGAAAGTCGTAAATCGTTGTGTTTCTAATTGCTGGCTCCGCCTTGCAAGCTATAAAAAAAGGGAATTCCACAATCGGATTCCCTTTTCTCACGTCTTCTTTTAATTGTCAAAATAGTTGAAAGCTCTGTCATTCTGACAGTCTTCACAGACATGAAGAATTCTGGTTCTTTCTGATTCAGTTTCTTCTGTTTCCATTTCCTGCTCACTGCCGCATAATTCACAAATCCGCATAATCTTCCTCCTCTTAATGAGGTGAATTTTGATTTTCCGTTTTTATATCGTAGCCTAAGTCTCTGATGGCCTGTTGAAAATCCTGGAATGAAGCGGCATTTTTGTCATAGCCAATTCTTGCTTCTCCACTTTCTTTATTTACATCAGCCCGGAGGATGCCCCATACACCGTTTAATGACCGAATGATTTCGTCGGAATCTTTTTCCGATAGCGGTCCATGAATCTTAATAACACCTTGTTCTTCCATCACCCTTGTCCTCCTTCTGGATGAAGTTCCTGTGAAGGATGCTGTGTAAATGATTCACCCATGCCATGCAGGAATTCAACCATGGTTGTCATCGCCGCTTTGATTTCTGGATCTCTCAAGCTTTTACCTAATTTCCATAAGCTGTGTTTTTCTTGGTTTTTGATGCTTTCGCCCATATGGTCAAGGCCTTTTGTAACACCGCCCAGCATAGATTGTAGCTGGTCAGGCTTTAAGGTGCCCATGAAATTGAAAAGGTAAATGGCATTTTTGATGGTGTTATGCATACCAGGCTGGTTAACTTGCTGCATGGCTATAACGCCGACGTCTGTACGATTTTCCAAAATGGCATGAAGCGCATCGAGAATCCCAATTTCCTGTAGATTCTTTAATATGGCGAGTGCAGAAAGAATCCCTTCTTTGTTATCAGCAAGAGCTTTTAATATTTCCCCGATTGACTGAGCTTGTTCTTCCATCGCATTTGGAACCTGTCTATTAATTTGCCTGATTGCTTTCGCCATATGCTTCCCCCCCATTTCCAAATAACTCTTCTATCGCTTGAAAATCGTCACGCTGCCACTTTTCCTCAACCCGAACGCTGACCTGCGGATTCCTGTTACCAAACCGGTGGTTATGCTTAGGCAATGGCGGTTCACCTGTTGCTTCTAAAATCTCCATTTTAACACCGATTTCCTTATATGCAGGAGTATGTGTAACTAGATCATGATAGCTACTTGTCAGGTAATTGACAGCTTCATCGTCCTCAAAGCTGTTCATCGTGAGATAAATTTCCTTGCCTTTAACCCGGTCCGTAACAAGCGCCCTTACTTTAACCTGTCCATATGGTGAACTTAATCTAACTAATGTACCGTCACTGAGATTTCGTTCCTCCGCCAATTCGTGCGATACCTCCAGCCATGTGCCAGGTACCTTATGGGTAAGTCCTTCTGTCCGGTACGTCATATTTCCTTCATGGAAGTGCTCAAGTAAACGTCCATTGTTTAAATGGAGATCATATTCTTCTCCTGCCATATATGGAGGAGTCCAGTCAACAGCGAACAGCCTTGCCTTTCCATCCGCAAAGGCAAATTTGTCTTCATATAATAGAGGTGTATCCGTTCCATCTTTGTGAACCGGCCAAACTTGGCTGTTAAAGCCTTCAAGACGGTCATAGCTCACACCTGAAAATAGGACAGCAAGACTGGCTGCTTCATCCATAATTTCACTTGGGTGCGAATAATTCCAGTTGGCACCCATCCGGTTCGCTACTTCCTGAAAGATCTGCCAGTCCGGTTTCGAATCGCCCAGCGGATCAAACACCTTATAGAACCTTTGAATGCGCCTTTCCGTATTTACAAATGTCCCATCTTTTTCAAGTGAAGGTGATGCCGGTAAAACAACATCGGCAAATTGCGCCGTTTTTGAGAAGAAAATATCCTGTACGACAAAGAAGTCTAATTTTTCAAATGCACTCTGAACATGGTTCGAGTTTGCATCCACAAGCCCCATTTCTTCTCCAAATAGATAAAGGGATTTTAATTTCCCTTTGTGGATTGCCTCTACCATGTGGTGGTTGTCCATTCCAGGATCTTTTGGAATTTCAACGCCCCATGCTTTTTCATACTTTTCTCTAACCTCGGCATTTCCGACTGGCTCATAACCAGGAAACCATGATGGCATTGTACCGAAATCACAGGCTCCCTGTACGTTATTGTGGCCTCTTAAGGGATAGGCACCTGTACCTGGACGGCCATAATTCCCCGTAATCAGCAATAAATTTGAAATGGCAGTGCTTGCGTCTGTTGCGCCGGAATGCTGGGTAATCCCCATAGCCCAAAGGATACAGACTGAATTAGCTTCATGAATCATTGTAGCTGCCTTGATTAATTCCTCCTGCGAAAGTCCGGTCATCTCTTCTGCGTAGCTAATGGTGAATTTATCCAGTGTTTTAATATATCCTTCTACGCCTGATACACGATTCGCCAGAAATTCTTTATCATGCCAACCTTGATCGATAATGTACTTCGTTACGGCAGAAATCCAGATTAAATCAGAACTTGGCTTAGGATGCAAGAGGAAATCCGCACGTTGTGCTAGCTCATGCTCTCTAATATCAGCTACTAATAATTTTTGTCCAAATAGCTTATGAGCCCGTTTTACACGTGTAGCGAGGACAGGATGAGATTCCGCTGGATTTGCACCAATTACAATAACCAAGTCTGTAGTTTCAATATCTTGGATAGTTCCAGAATCGCCCCCCAATCCCACTGTCCTTAAGAGTCCTGCAGTAGCCGGAGATTGGCAGTATCTAGAGCAGTTGTCGATATTGTTTGTTCCGATAACCGCACGTGCAAATTTTTGCGCCACGAAGTTTTCTTCATTGGAGCACTTGGAAGAAGCGATCACTCCGATGGATTCCGGGCCATACTCTTCTTTTATTTCCGTAAGCTTACTTGAAATCAGATCTAACGCTTCATCCCAGGTTGCTTCTTCAAACTCTCCGTTTTTACGAATCAAAGGCTTGGTTAAGCGCTGGTCACTGTTAACAAAATCCCAGCCCCATTTTCCTTTTACACAGGTTGAAATGCCGTTGACTGGAGCTTCATGGGTAGGCTGAATTTTTAAAATCTGCCTGTCCTTTGTCCATACTTCAAAGCTGCAGCCTACACCGCAGTATGTACAAACCGTCTTAGTCCTCTTAATCCGTGCTTTCCTCATGGCAGCTTCCACTTCTGATATCGCAAAAATTTCTTTATATCCAGGCTCCACTTCTTTAATTAAATCAACCATAGGCTCTAAAATTGGAGCCGGCAGCTTTGTTAAGAATCCTGCTTCTCCGAGCATGGATGTCTCCATTAAAGCATTACATGGACACACGTTCACACAGTGTCCACAGGATACACAAGAAGACTCATCAATTGGAACATCATTATCCCAGATAACCCTTGGTCTTTCTCTTCCCCAGTCAATAGTTAAGGTTTCATTGACCTGTAAATCCTGACAGGCCTCAACACACCGGCCGCACAAAATACACTGATCCGGTTCATACCTATAGAAAGGATGGGAATTATCCGGAGGGTAGGGTTTTTCTCTAAATTCATATTTCTGATGCTCAATCTCTAAGTATTCAGCAGTATTATGGACGGTACAATTGCCGTTATTATTATCACAAACAGTACAATACAGTTCATGATTTTCTAGGATTCGTGACATCGCTTCATACTGGGCATCCTTAACAGACTTTGACATTGTATCAACCGTCAAACCTGGAACAGCCTTTGTCGAGCAAGCACGGACCAATTCCCCACCCACCTGCACAAAACATGTATCACAGGTTTGGATTGTCCCCAGATCGGGATGATAACAAATACTTGGAATGTACAATTCATGACTTTGGGCGACTTGCAATATCGTTTGACCTGGCTGTGCTGTTAATTCCTTTTCGTTGATTCGGATGGAAAAAGAATGGTCAGACATATGATTCCTCCTATCTTGCTGCCGTTAAGCTGAATTATTTTATAAATTAAGCCATACACCAGCAAATTCTGTTGATTCATCCTAGTATTCCCAAAAAGGATATGAATAAAATAAAATATATTTTTACAGCCCTTAAAAATTATTCTAAAGCCTCTGTGTATTAATCCTTTCTTTTTTGGCAAGTTTATAGGAGATGATTTGTTGATAGCGAATCGAGTCTACATATATAAAGAAATTTAACTGAAGGCAGGCGAACCGAAGCTATGGAAAAAGAAATTCTTTTACAACTAGTTCAATCAATGATTATGTCCTCCTCAAAGAAACCAAAATACATGAGCATCTCTACGGTGAAAGTTGCAGACCTCCTAGAAACCTCCATCTCCCATATCGAAAAAGGATTGCAGGAACTTGTACAAGAAGGACGACTCCGACAATCAAAACTGGAACAGCCGCCGCACAACACCATTTACATGCTGCCATAATAGGGGACCGTCCCCACTTCCCGAATTATTTCCCAGGGTAAAGTTTTTTTCGCCCTTTTTAGACGGTAAAATTGCCCCATCTTGATGGAGTCCTTCTGATGTATCTTTAACAATAACCCGATTACCTTAAGCTAGTCCGTTAACTTTCCAGTGGTCTGTCAGAAAAGCACCTTCCTCGCAATACCCCACCAGACGGTAGACGAAGCCGATATAGTTCGCTTTATAGCAAAGCGGTGATTCTCTTTCCCTCATAATCCACTTTGAAAATTCCGTTGTTAACGCAAAAAAAGAGCACCCTCCCCTCAACGTTTGTCTTGCATTATTTCCTTAACCTAAAACAATCTACAAATTAAAGTTAATGAGGATTTCGAAAGGGTTAAGAATTAGCAAAGAGTTTGAAGAGTTTTTAAAAAATTTTAATGATATTCTTAATTATTTGATTAAAGATGAATATACATTAATAACCCTTTTGGAAGTAGAAAAAAATATTTATCTGAACGCCAAAAAGCTTTAGACGAGGTCCTAAAAAAGTTTAAGAAATAAGTGGGAATTTAAAAAGAATGTCGTATGACAGTTATTTGGAATATTTATTCAGAACAGAGATTCGATCAATATCTTCAGATACTATTTTTAAAATTTTTCGAGTCCACACGAAGCTACTATTCATTAAAGGATTTTTAGTCAAAAAAGTATGAAAGACTGAAAAAATAGGTGTGCCGGAAATACATATAGTGAATAAGCCATACTATGGTGCCACTTTTTATAATCTTGTTTTTTTTCTAATACTTGGGGCTGGGAGTGATTAAGTGAACCATCATATAAAAGATTCATTGGACAGACCACTAAGGGATTTAAGGATTTCCGTCATAGATCGGTGTAACTTTCGCTGTCAGTATTGCATGCCTGCTGAAATTTTTCATGATAATTTTCAATTTTTGCCTAAAAGTGAGCTCTTGTCATATATGGAAATCGTAAGGCTTTCTAAATTATTTGCAAGCTTGGGAGTTAAAAAGCTAAGGTTGACAGGCGGGGAACCTTTACTTCGGAAAGACCTTACAACTCTTATTTCAGAGCTCATCAAAATTGACGGTATAGAAGATATTGGGTTGACTACAAATGGTGTTTTTCTGAAAAAGCAAGCCAGGAATTTGAAATCAGCGGGATTAAAGAGGGTGAATATCAGTTTAGATAGCCTGGATGATGAACTTTTTAAACAGATGAACGGCAGGGGTGTCGGGATAAAGCCTGTTATAGAAGGTTTAGCTGCTGCCAAAGAAGCAGGCCTTGGAGTTAAAGTGAACATGGTAGTGAAAAAAGAAATCAATGAATCTCAAATTCTGCCGATGGCGCGGTTTTGTAAAGAAGAGGGCATTCAATTACGTTATATAGAATTCATGGACGTCGGACATACAAATGGCTGGCATATGAAGAATGTACTTACAAAAAAAGAGTTACTCGAAATCCTCCAAGCAAAATTCGATCTTGAACCAGTTGTAGAAGATTATTTTGGAGAAGTAGCAAAACGCTTCCGGTATAAGGGAACTACAACCGAAGTGGGGTTTATAACATCCATGTCTGAGTCATTTTGTTCCAGTTGCACTCGTGCTCGTCTTTCTGCTAACGGAAGTTTATATACTTGCCTGTTTAATGGAAAGGGGCATGACTTAAAGTCCTTGCTCCGTTCCAAGATGTCAGATGAAGAATTGACTTGCTTCATTATTTCACTTTGGAACCGGAGGGACGACCGCTATTCGGATGAGCGGTCAGCGGGAACAGTGAAAAAACAGGAAAAAATCGAAATGTCATTTATAGGTGGGTGACAAACACTATGTTCTCCGAAATCATAAAGGGATGGCAACGTTACCATCCCTAATTCAAAAATTAGAATATAGAGGGCTTATTTTAGCATGGATTTTTTACTTTTGTGTTTTCATACAAAAAAGCTGCCTTATAGACAGCTCCGATCTTAGATAACGCACCCGTTAATTTAGGTATAATCCTTCACAATCAAATTTTATTCAATTTCATAACAATCGGATAAACCATTGTGGGTTTATCTGTTGCGTTTGATGGCATTCGTCATCTTCCAGAATACCCCTTGCCAAACTAATTACATTGGTTTAATCTATTAGATTTCCTTCTATGGACAGTATTTATAGGTAACCTAACTTCTACCGTAGTACCATGATTTTTTT
Source organism: Peribacillus sp. NPDC055009 (assembly GCF_053608705.1). Taxonomy (NCBI): domain Bacteria; kingdom Bacillati; phylum Bacillota; class Bacilli; order Caryophanales; family Bacillaceae; genus Peribacillus; species Peribacillus sp. NPDC055009. The sequence continues at coordinate 20,168 of NZ_JBSGVZ010000035.1, forward strand.
TACTTTTCACTGTTATTTTCCCATTATGTTCTCGAACAATTCTAAAACATAACATTAAACCTAAACCAGTACCTTTTTCTTTATTACTATAGAAGGGCTCACCTAATCGTTGAATTCGATCCTCACTTAACCCATTTCCATTATCGATTATTTTTATAAGAACATGTTTTCCTTCTATACTTCCTTGGATTTTCACAAATCCACTATTAGGAATTGCTTCAATGCTGTTCTTAATTATATTAATGAAAACTTGTTTTATTTGGTTTGTATCACACATAATCTGAGGAAGGTTTTGTTTATACTCTTGGAGAATTTCTACGTTTTTCAAATTTGCTTCTGATTTTAATAACTTCTCAACTTCAATAAGTA
>NZ_JBSGVZ010000036.1:0-20498 GCF_053608705.1 Peribacillus sp. NPDC055009
ATATTAACTTTTATAAGTATTAATATTATTAAGTAAAGAGTTTACCAGTTTAATTATTTTTTGTCATGTAATTTATTCGGAAAAATGGTGGGAAATAAATACAGAGAAATAGTAAAAATTTGAATTTTTTTTAGTTTTAAGGATATATGGAAAGTAAAGTTGACATTGGAATGCCATTTAATTAAATTTAAGAGGTAGGATTGTCCTATATAAGGAGTGAGAAGGCTGGAATTTAAATGGGAAGTAACTAATAGTATAGAAATGCAGATTTTTCGGATTAGGAAGAAGCTTAGGGCCATCGTAGCAAAAAATCTTCAGCCTTATGGATTAACATCGCCTCAGTTTTTCATATTATTGATATTGAAAAAAGAGGGGTCGATCAAATCGACTCAGCTGGCTGACTTCTTAACCGTAAAGCCAAGTGCGATTACCGTATTTGTAGATAAGTTGGTCGAAATGGATTATGTAAAAAGGCAGCCCTCTGATAAGGATCGCAGGGTCATCAACCTTGAATTGAAAGAGGCTGGGGAAGCGATTTTGGGGAGAGTCCTTGCGGATCATAACAAATTGATGGGCAAGAACTTCAATTCATTCTCGGAAGACGAGTTGCAGGATCTTTTGAAGAAATTGGATACGATTGAAAAGGCTGCTGATAAGAACCTTTTGGATGATTGAATGAGGTCATGCTCTAAATAGAGACGAAAAAAGACGGTTCCCGGGAACCGTCTTTTTTTAATCTTCTTCATACTGGACAGATATTTCGTTATCTTCCTTATGGAAGGACTGGAAGCTGACGATCAGCTTTTCAAGGTGTTCCAATTGTTCGTCATATTCTATGACTGCAGAAATCAATGGTACAAGGCGGGCAGAGAGGTGGCCTAGGTTATCATGCATTTCGTCCACTTGATTCTGCTGTTCGAAAAAATGGGCGAGCAGCTCTTTACGACTTAAACAATCCTGGTCCCAATCTTCAATCTCCTCGATTGACTTGATTTTTTCGATATGCAGTAATATCAACTGTTCATGCTTACGGATCAAGGAATCAAGCTGCTGTAAGATGCTCCGTTGGAAATCTTCAGGCATTTGATATACTTCATTCTCGAACTTATGGATTCTCTTCAAGGTTTCAAACGCTTTTTTTGTCGTTATGATCATTTGCCGATAAACGACAAGCTTTCTTGCTTTAGCTACACTGTTCTTCTTGAAATATTCCCGTTCCTCTTTGTACATGGAATAGATATGTTCCAGATCGAGTAACTCCGCCTTCAATCGGCTGATGTCTTTTTTCAATAAAGTATGTTCTGTAGCATGTCTTGTGCTGATCCTGATCCATTTCAAGATGTCTTCGGTTACATCTGTAATGCGTGTATAAAGCTTTGCTTCGTACTTTGGAGGAATGAAAACAAGATTCACGATAAACGAAGAAACGATTCCAAGCAAAACGGAAGAGAGACGAATAAAGGCAAAATTCAGGAATTCCCCTTCCTGGCTTTCCATGATGGCGATGACCGTCACGATGGAAAGGACGATCGTTTTATCCATTTTCAATTTTAAATTGATGGTTATGACAACCATTACGGCAAGACCGATCATAAAAATATCATTTCCGAACAACAAAACGAAGGAGACAGCAACCAATGCGCCAATGATATTTCCTTGAATTTGCTCCAACACCGTTTGATATGAACGGTAAATGGTCGGCTGTATTGCAAAAATTGCAGCAATCCCAGAAAGGACAGGAGCAGGAAGGTTAAGCAGTTCCGAGAGATAAAGCGCTAAAACGATTGCTATTCCTGTTTTGAGAATGCGGGCACCAAACTTCATATATGGGTTAATCCTTTCTTTGTATTGTAATGGATCGTGGCTCTATTTATATATAGGCTTTTGCTTAAAGTTGTATTCTAACTTATTTGTTAGTACTTTACACTAAAATAAGAAGATGTAAACAAAAAGTAATATACAGGATTTTCCTAAGAGTTACAATAGCTAAAATCAAGTTTAATATATAAAGAAACGATAGGCAATTTCTTGATTGCTTTCAAGTTTGTTTTTCCATCGTTTGAAGACATTCCAGAGGTATATGACTAGAAAAGGCTGATGCTCGCATTAACGAGCATCAGCCTTTTCTTATATTTTCGGCATCACTCCGTGGAAACAGCAGGGTCCGCCTGTTCTTTAACTGGAACGACCTGAAGGAAGTGCTCTTCAGGCTTTTGAAGAAGTGCCTCTAAAGAGGCCGCTTCTTCGGTTTGGCCATGATCTTTCAATAGGGCTGTGTATTTGCCCAGAAGTTCGGCCACATCCTGCAGGCCTCTTGCGGATAGGGGCTCAATGGAAATCTTTGCCCCTTTCGCAACCCGCTTCTTAATGACCTCTTTGGTTAATCCAGATTCAGGCTGTTGCCGTAAATAAACGACACCGCCTGTCATCCCTGCGCAAATCCATGGACCGGGATCTCCCAGAACCAAACCTCTTCCATTTGTCATATATTCAAAAGCGAATCCCTTAATATTGGAAGTTACCGCAATATTACCGTTTTCCTTTTTAGGAAGCGGTTGTTTCAATAATCCTCCAATGATCATATCCGCCCCGGAAAGCCGGATTCCCGCCCTGGCATCCGCATCACCTTGGGCAATGAGAAGGCCGTGTTGTGCACCGTATCCAAACCCCTTGCCTACAGAGCCATTGTAGAACTTTCCATCTTTTCCTGGAGATTTAAAGATGGAAATATTTCCGCCAATCGATGTTTTGCCGATACCATCCTGGGCACCGCCATTCACGCTGATTGTAATTCCCTCCGTATTGTATGCCCCGAGTCCATTACCCGGGATGGAACCATCCTGGTAGGATAGGTGAACGGGGGGGAGTTTTTTGTATGATCCGTCCAATCTGCCCCTAACACGGTGACAGGACACCCTGCTGCCGAGAACACGCTGCTCGGAAGTGATTGAGCTATAGCTACGGGATTGCTGCAGATCATCTACATGCGAATCAAGATATTCAGCGCCAACGGCCACCTGCATGGAGCCTTCATTCAAATATGCCTCCGTTTCCTTATGTGAGAACGGTGTTATATCCAAGTTTTTCAATAAATAGGTTAAATCCAATGATTGTTGTCCTTTAACTTGCTGCAGTAAATCAGAACGTCCGACGATATCCTGAAGATTCTTCACCCCGAGTGATCCGGTCAAAGCTTTGAGTTCTTTTGCAAATGCATTGAACATATTCGTTAATCCCTGAACGGCTAAATCAAATTTTCGTGGAACAAAACGGCGCAGCCCGTGTTCTTTCGCCTGTGCTTCCGATTCAATTTGTGTGGCGATGCCCACATGGCAAGTGTCAAGGTGACATCCGCGGCACGTTGTACAGCCGACGGCAATCATCGAAAGGGTCCCAAAGCCTACACGGTTTGCACCAAGCAGCATTACCTTCAATACATCCATCGAGCTTTTTAACCCACCGTCAGCCCAAATTTCAACGTTCTGTCGGATACCTGACTCAAGCAGTGCATTATGGGCCGCTTTCACACCTATCTCAACTGGCAGGCCAACATGCGCGAGTGCATGGATCCTGGCAGCACCCGTTCCGCCATCAAAACCGGAAAGCGTTATGATATCTGCCCCCGCTTTTGCGACGCCGACAGCAATCGTACCAATGTTAGGAACGACTGGTACTTTGACGGCAACTTTTGCTTTGTCGTTTGCCGTTTTTAGCTCATGGATCATTTGGGCCAAATCTTCAATTGAGTATATATCATGATTATTGGAAGGGGAGATCAAATCGGAACCGATTGTTGCATTTCGGGCTTCTGCGATTTTCGCTGTGACCTTGGAACCTGGAAGGTGACCGCCTTCACCAGGTTTTGCCCCTTGCCCAATTTTAATTTCCAATAGATTTGAAGAGTTCAATAGTTCTGCATTGACACCGAAACGGCCGGAAGCGATTTGCTGTCCGCGCGATTTCGGGTATTTGCCAAGCATATCCTTTATTTCCCCGCCTTCACCATTCATGCTGATCATGCCTAACCTCTCGGCAGCTTCTGCATAGGCCCGGAAAGCAATCTCATTTTGTGACCCAAAAGACATGGAGGCAATGACGAACGGCAATTCCTGTTCGCCGACCGAAAGACTGACTTCTTCAGAAGGGATGGAAGCATCTGAAGTTTTTAATGATGTCAAGTGGCGGATCGTCGTAGGATTGGATTCTTCCTGCTCGGTGATCTTTTCGCGATAAGCATCATAGTCCCCGGTTGAAGCAACTTCCCCGATAGACTTCCAAATCCTTGGGAACAAATGGAAGGTTTTGCCCATCCGTTCTTTTTCATTGCCGTAATCTTCTGCACGCTGGATGGCATCGGCCTTGATTTTATCAAAATTATAGTCCAGATCATTGGATCCGAAGAAGTTAGCCACATTTAAATATTTCGCGATTTCCTCATGTAAACCGATGCTTGAGAAAAGTCTTCCATAGCCGCGAAGCTCATGAATGCCAATGGTGGAGATAACTTTCTCAAGACCTTTCGTCAAGGAGTTATATAGATTGCTAACCCCCTTGAGGTCATCCGAAGATAAGGAAAGGAACATATAATAGGGGCTGATTAAGTTGGCCCCAAGACCATAAGAAACGATGATATCATGCAGTGACCTTAGCGATGCTGAACGTAAAAGTATGGAACAATCACGGCGCTTGCCTGTACGGACCAACGCTTGATCGACGGCTGAGGTGACAAGGTGGGGATCAAGCCAAAGGTTGCCGTTTTGATGGGCAAGGGCGTCATCCAGTACGAGCAGCGTTTTTCCTTCATCCACTGCAGTGACACTTTCATCCGTAATCCTGGTCAAGGCATCCGTGATGTTTTCATCCTCTTTGAACGTGCTTGAAATGAAGTGTACGAGTTTTTGATCTTGGTTATATTTAATGAACTGATCATAGCTTGGCTGCGATACGATAGATGAACACTCATAACCCGTTGACCCTTCAATCAATAAGGGAGTCAGCAGCTCCGTAACCTTTCCTGCCTTATTCGCTTCGAAAAGGGAAGGACGTTTTCCGATGATCGTTCTTGTTGAGAAGTGCTCGGTTTCCCGGTCCCGGTCGATCGCAGGGTTGGTTACAACGGCCACACTTTCCTTAATGAAATCAGCAATGTTGGTCCGTTGGGGATTAAGTGCTGCGAGTGGCGCATCATGACCAAGTGAACGAATGGGCTCAGCACCTTTTTCGGCCATCTGTTCCACTAATTGGACATGCTCCCTTTCCCACCCAAAGGCTTTATACTGACCATTATGAATGGCTTGCGTATTTGTCATGGAGACAACCTTTTCAAACACTTGTTGCTGTAAGCGAACTCGGTCATTGGAAAGGACGAAACGATTATTGAAGAGTTCAAATACTTTATCCTGGTAATCCTTGTATGTGTACAATTCAATGCTGTCGCCGTTCCATTTCAAACCGATTTTTTCCCCTGGCCCCATCGGTTTCGGATCTCCGGTATATTCACTGGAAGGGATGATTCCTGGTTCGGAAGTGAACATATAAGATGATTCCGTTTCAATATTCCATAGTGGGCGCAAGCCTAAAGAGTCGACTGAGAACACGGCTTCATCGCCGAAACGGGAGATGATGCCTGCCGGACCTTGTGCAAAATGACCCCATGCTTCCCTTAAATACGTATATAAGTCTTGTAAGTGCTCGGGATATTCCTTGATTTCATTGATGATTGGCGGGAACATAAGATCGACAGCTTCAAATAAAGAGTAGCCATGACGGCAGATGAAAGTTTCGATCGTTTTGTTTAAATCCTGTGAGTCGCTTCCATCTTTAGCGATGGGAACTCCGATCATTTTTGCTTCATCACGCAATTTGGCGATGGTATTGATTTCGCCATTATGTCCAAGTACACTGAAAGGCTGGACCCGGAAGAAGCTTGATAGAGTATTAGTTGAAAAACGATTATGCCCCAGTGTCATGGTGGAGGCAGCCAAAGGGTCGGCAAGATCAAGATAATAGGCAGGGAGCGTATCTCCAGCACCCATCACTTTGTATACCGCATGATGCTGGCTTAAAGATGCAACATGGATGAAATCACTTTTTTCGATGTCGGAAGTCAGCTCAAAAAGAACATTTGAAAGCTCCTGGTTGTTATTGATGGTGGAGGAACAGGCAAATTGCCAGAACACTGGGTCTTCTTGAATGGCAATCGGTCCCAATGCCTCGGAATGGTAGGCTTTATCCGTTTCGAATATCAATGAGAGACCATGCTGGAGCAGTTTCTCCTTGACTTCGATTTTTAAGTCGTTAGCTTCTGTTTTTTTACTTAAAAATAAATGGCCGACAATGAAGGTATCTTGATCGACGATGCTTGAATCGACATTTACCGCTTCAAGCTTCTTTTTCCAAAGAGCACGGGGAATATCGATATGGATGCCGGCGCCATCGCCCTCACCATTGATGAAGCCGCAGCGATGGTTCATTTTAACCAGGGCGTCGATACAGGCAAAGATGTTTTCGTTAGTAGGGATCTTCTTTTTTTCGATGCAGGAAACGATACCGCAGGCATCATGTTCTTCCTTGTGAAATTCTTTGAATGTAGCAGGTGTCCATTGTTGGGTCATATATGTGGCTTGAATAAGGTTACCCTTATTCGCTGCCTTTCACCTCCTGTAGCATGTGTTTAATGGGGGAAATATTAGTAAACCCGAACAATAGTCCAAGTTTTGATAGATTGAAAGAAAGTGTATAAATGTATATAAATGTATCCATATCATATCATTTAAATATTCAGAAATCAATTTTTTATACAATGGACTGGATGCTGTGATTGGCGAGATTTTTGTGTGGAGTGGCTTCAAATGCCAATATTAAAGATTTGTTACAGGGAAATAAGAAACCCTCAAGATTGATGTACATCCTGAGGGTGTATAAAAAATGCATAATTATGCTGATTCGATTTATTATATTAGGTTTTTGAATGCATGTTCAACCGCTTTTAGAGTATAAGCGATATCATCATCCGTGTGAGCAATCGTCAAGAACCAGGCTTCGTATTTGGAAGGTGCCAAATTGATTCCCTGGTTTAGCATGAGTTTGAAGAACTTAGCGAACATTTCGCCATCCGTATTTTCCGCCTGCTCATAGTTTTCAATTTTTTCTGTCGTGAAATAGATCGTCAACGCCCCTTTAAGGCGGTTGATGGTGATCGGTACATTATATTGGCGGGCTGCTTTCAGGATACCTTCTTCAAGGATTTTCCCCAGCCGGTCCAGCTCGTCATACAGCCCCTCTTCTTTAAGTACTTCTAAGCAAGCTATCCCGGAAAGCATGGAAGCCGGATTTCCTGCCATCGTACCCGCTTGATAGGCCGGTCCCAGCGGTGCGACAGAATCCATGATCTCTTTTTTACCGCCATAGGCACCAATAGGAAGCCCGCCCCCGATGATTTTACCAAGCGCGGTCAAATCGGGTTGAATTCCCAAAAAGTCCTGTGCCCCTCCGTACATGAAGCGGAACGCTGTGATGACCTCGTCGAAAATGACTAGTGATCCGGCTTCGTGAGATAATGAAATGACTTCTTCCAAAAAGCCGGGGCTTGGCTCCACGATTCCGAAGTTGCCGACGATCGGTTCAACCAGCACGCCAGCAATTTCATTACCCCATTTATCCAGTGCTTCTTTAAATGGCTCAATATCATTGAAAGGTACCGTGATGACTTCTTGTGCGATGCTTTTGGGAACGCCGGCAGAGTCCGGTGTTCCTAAAGTGGACGGGCCAGAGCCTGCAGCGACGAGAACAAGGTCGGAATGTCCATGGTAACAGCCTGCAAACTTAATGATCTTATCGCGTCCTGTGTAAGCGCGGGCAACGCGGATGGTGGACATGACGGACTCGGTTCCTGAATTGGTGAAGCGGACTTTATCCATGGATGGTATGGCTTCTTTCAACATTTTGGCAAATTTGACTTCATGTTTGGTCGGTGTGCCGTATAAAACGCCCGTTTCTGCTGCTTTAACGATCGCCTCCGTAATATGTGGATGCGCATGACCTGTGATGATCGGGCCATATGCAGCTAAGTAATCGATATATTTATTGCCATCAACATCCCAGAAATAAGCACCTTTGGCATGATCCATCGCAACAGGTGAACCGCCGCCTACAGCTTTGTAGGAACGGGATGGGCTGTTAACCCCGCCAACGATATGTTCCAATGCCTCTTTATGTAAAAGCTCCGAATTACTAAAATCCAATCTTAAAACCTCCTAAAAATATAAACATATTTCCCCTTAATCATAGCACTTTTCTCTCTGGAAATCTGGGGTGGAAGGCTAGGAAATGTGATTCGTACCCTGGTGGAAACGCAGCACCCCCAGAAGAATCAGGATTCCGGGCCAACATTTTTTTGGGGGGATTTCAAAACTCCTGTTATGAAAGTAAGAATGGCCAAGATGGTGTCAGGGTTTTCGATGTCGAAGGATTGGCGGTTCATTTCGCCCTGGGCTTGGTAATAGATTAGCTGGCCGGTCCCTTTCTCTTCATTAATGAGGAGGTGGAAACTGATGGGTGTGCTTTCGATGGACCCGCTGGAATCCCTTTGGATGACCTGGCATAATAATTCACCGTACTCATCTTCATAAAGGAAGTCATATCGAAGGTCGAAAACGACTTTTTCAATTTGGGATAGTAATAATTTTTTGATATTCATAGCATACTCGTCTCCTTTATATAAGTATCTGGTACAACGGCCATTTCCTCCCTGAAAATGGTATATGGCATCCAAGCATTTTTATTGTCTAAAAAGGTTGGTTTGGATAAACTAATTCATTAGGACAAGAGATTACGGAGGATGTAACAGGATGAGTGATGCAATTCAAGTGAAACAGCTTCGGAAGGAATTTAAGTCGGCATCAAGCCGTTCAGGGCTAAAGGGTGCCTTCCGGGATTTACTTACCAGAAATTATAAGGTCGTCCCTGCCGTCAATGATATCAATTTTACTGTAAAAAAGGGTGAGATGGTAGCTTATATCGGGGAAAATGGTGCAGGGAAATCGACCACGATCAAAATGCTGACAGGTATTTTGGAACCGACAGCAGGTGAAATCACGGTCAATGGCATGAATCCGCATGAAGAAAGGGAAAAGTTCACCCAGACAATCGGAGTCGTATTCGGTCAGCGCTCACAGCTTTGGTGGGATATTGCGGTTCAAGAATCGTTTAGGCTGTTAAAAAAGGTCTATAAGGTAACGGATGAACAATATAACGATCATATGGAACATGTCATCAAGACGCTTGATATCGGTCCTTTGCTGGACAAACCAGTGCGTAAACTCTCGCTTGGTCAGCGAATGCGCTGTGAGCTTGCGGCAGCTTTGATCCACAATCCGCCTTTGCTGTTCCTGGATGAGCCGACAATTGGACTTGATGTGCTCGTGAAAATGAAGATTCGTGAGTTCCTGAAAGAAATCAATGAGAAATATAATACGACAATCCTTTTGACTACACATGATCTAGGAGACATTGAAGCATTATGTGAGCGTGTAATCATGCTTGATGAAGGACAAATCATCTATGATGGGGAATTGCAGAGTTTGAAAGATAACTGGGCTGAGGAAAAACAGATTCATTTTCAATTCATCGAGCCGATCGCATTGAAGGAATTACGATCATTAGCGCTCCCATTTACCGCTAACTGGGTTTATGATGAGAAAAATCAAACTTACATTGCCTTGTTGAAAGAAGAAAGTGATCATATTTCACAGCTTGTTTCAGCTGTCGTATCTCATTTTAAAATAAAAGACATCAAAATCCATGAAACGTCCATTGAAGAGATCGTTCGCAATATTTACGAAGAAGGCACTGTCTGACTCTCTTATCAATAAGAAACAACGTGTCTATCAAGAAGGGGGAGGGCCATGGGGAAGTATCTTGCCATGATCCGCATGCGTTTTTTAATGATGCTTGCGTATCGAACGGATTATTATACCGGCATTTTAATTTATAGCATTAATATCGGTGCTTATTATTTCTTATGGAATGCGATATATGGAGAAAAAAGCTCCATCGAAGGACTTTCAAGCATGCAGATGACAACCTATGTCGCGGTTGCATGGATGGCGCGCGCTTTTTATTTCAATAATATTGACCGCGAAATCGCAACTGAGATTAAAGACGGCAAGGTTGCCATTGAGATGATCCGGCCTTATAACTATTTAGGCATGAAAACGATGCAAGGACTTGGGGAAGGGATATTCCGTTTCTTCTTCTTCTCAATTCCGGGGATGCTGCTGGTAGCTTTCATTTTTCCTATCGAATTGCCGCACGAGCCGGCTACGTGGGGGATGTTCGGCATTTCCTTGCTGTTCAGCTTCATCATCAATACACAAATTAACTTATTGACGGGAATCACTACCTTTTTCTTATATAATAATGCCGGATTAATTCGCGCTAAAAGGGTTATCATTGATTTATTTTCCGGCCTGCTGCTGCCCATCAGTTTCTATCCTATATGGGCGCAGGAAGTGATGAAATATTTACCCTTTCAAGGGATCAGCTATGTACCAAGCATGATATTTACGAACGGGTACAGTTCAGGCGAAATTGGCATGGCGCTTTTACAGCAGTTAATTTGGTGCATCATTCTCATAATACCGATTCAGCTTTTATGGATAGTCGCAAAAAAACAGCTGATTATTCAAGGAGGTTGACGGGATGTTTTATGTATCGATGTTTTTTCAATATGTGAGTCAATATATGAAAACAAGACTGCAATATAGAGCCGATTTCTTCATGGAAATCCTATCTGACCTGCTGAATCAGGTCGTGAATCTGGTATTTATCTTAGTCGTTTTTGGACATACCCAATTTTTAAGCGGCTGGAGCCGTGAAGAAATCATATTCATTTATGGATTTTTCCTTATCCCATTCGCCCTTTTTTCAGCCTTTTTCAACATCTGGGATTTTAATGACCGCTATATCGTCAAAGGTGAAATGGACCGGATATTAACAAGACCGATACATAGCCTGTTTCAAGTCATTTTAGAAAGAATCGAGCTTGAAGCGTTATTTGGTGTTGTGACCGGTTTGATCATTATATTCTATTCGGGGATTTCATTGGATCTGCAGCTTGCGTGGTATGACCCGATTCTTTTCATCATTTTTGCAATAGGCGGGGCCCTTGCTTATGCAGCCATATTCGTTGCGATAGCAAGCATTGGTTTCTGGTCGGATGCGAAAACATCCATCATGCCAATGATGTACAATATCGGGAACTATGGGCGCTATCCTGTTGATATTTATAATAAGGTCATTCGTTTTGTCCTTACATGGGTGCTGCCATTCGCGTTTGTTGGTGTCTATCCGGCATCTTATTTCCTTAGAAAAGAAGAGTGGTATGCATATGCATTTGCCACACCTGTAATTGGGGTAGCCTTTTTCATGATATCCGTATTCATATGGAATCAGGGAGTGAAGAGGTACCGCGGTGCAGGGAACTGAAAGAAACCCCTTCAACAGCATTCATGTTGAAGGGGTTTTTGTTTATTTGCGTTTATTCTTTCTTTCAATATATCTTGCTTGTGCTTGAACATATAGCTGCTTTTCCACTTCGGTTTCCGGAATGACCTGTGGTACGTTTGTCGGCTTACCGCCTTCATCAATGGCCAGCATCGTTAAAAAAGCACGGGCCGTAAGCTGTTTCTCACCTGTTAATAGGTTTTCGCGCTCCACTTTCACGAATACCTCCATTGATGTGCGATGGGCACAGGTGACATAAGCTTCAAGGTTGATCGCATCCCCCGTCTTGATGGGGGCCAAAAAATCAAAAGAGTCGCTTGAAGCAGTCACAACGGGTTTTCGACAATGGCGCATAGCTGAAATGCAGGCTATTTTATCAACATAGGCCATTACTTTTCCGCCAAAGATGGTATTGTGATGATTTGTATCCGGTGGAAAAACAAGGTCGGTTAAAAAAGTCCGTGACTGCTGTGTTGGGTGGGCAACTTGCTTTTCAATCATTTGCCGGTTGGTTTAGCTAACAGGTTTTCACGGACGATTTTTGCTGCTTCGACCATGTTTTTCAGGGATGCGACGGTTTCCGGGATACCCCTTGTTTTCAGTCCGCAGTCAGGATTGATCCAAAACTGGTCTTTATCCAATACCTTGATCCCACGTTCGATCATATCGACCATTTCTTCCACTGCCGGCACACGCGGGCTGTGAATGTCATACACACCTAGACCAATACCTTTTTCATATGTTTTTTCCTCGAATGCGGAAGCAAGCTCCCCATGACTGCGGGATGTTTCGATGGAAATTACATCGGCGTCGAGGGAGGAGATGACATCCATGAAACTGTTGAAGTCGCAATAGCACATATGCGTATGAATTTGGGTTGTATCCTCCACGCTTGATGTCGATATCAAGAACGAATTCACAGCCCAGTTCAAATATTCGTCGCGATCGCTTTTTTTCAATGGCAGACCTTCTCTAAGTGCAGGCTCATCGACCTGAATCATTTTGATTCCAGCGGATTCCAATGCAATGACTTCTTTTTCCAAAGCGAGTGCCAGCTGATAGCATACATTCTCCCTGGAAATATCATCACGGACAAATGACCAGTTCAAAATCGTAACAGGACCTGTAAGCATTCCCTTTACCGTCTTCTTCGTCAGTGATTGTGCGTATACACTTTTCCTGACTGTCATCGGTTCGATGAAATGGATGTCGCCGTAGATGACTGGCGGTTTCACACAGCGGGATCCATAGGATTGTACCCACCCCTTTTCTAAAAAGACGAATCCACCTAACTTATGGCCGAAGTATTCAACCATATCCGTTCGTTCGAATTCCCCATGAACAAGGACATCCAAACCGATTTCTTCTTGGATTTCGATCCACCTGCCGATTTCTTCGTTAACGAATGTTTCATATTGCGAAGCGGTCCATTCTCCTCTTTTGAATTTCCCGCGTGCTTGTTTAACATCAAATGTCTGCGGAAAGCTGCCGATCGTAGTCGAAGGAAGAAAAGGCAATTTGAAAAATGCCTGTTGTTTTTGGTAACGCTCTTTAAATGGAAGCTGACGGCCGGCGGTCCTGGTTTTAACCTTTTCGACATTGGATTTTACAGTTCCGTGATTCCGGGCATTTGAACTTGCTAACGTTTGAAGCGTGAATTTATTTGCATCGACTTTCTCGGCGATTGCTTCAAAGCCTTGATTATTCCCTTTGACCAAGAGTGTGATTTCCTCGAGTTTCTCATCAGCGAAAGCAAGGGCCTCTTTCACTTCGTTTGATAGGGCGGTTTCATTACGAACGGTCACCGGGACATGAAGCAAGGAACAAGAGGGCTGAAGCCAGATTCGGTCTTCGGCTACCATTGTCTTAAGAGTCTCGATCAATTGGATTTTTTTCGATAAATCAGAAAGCCAAATGTTTTTTCCGTCAATCAAACCTGCAGCAAGCACTTTGTCCTTCGGAAAGCCGAATGCTTCCAGGTTGCTTAGATTCCTCCCTTTGTCATGTACAAAATCAAGACCGATTCCTTGGACTTGTAATTCGATGACTTCCTGGTAATGTTCCACGGCATCAAAGTATGTTTGTAGCATGATGTTCAGGTTTGGTGCTGCTTCATTCAGTTTTTCATAGAGGTAAGTAACAGTTTGCATATCTTCTTTGGAAATCGATGAAACAAGTGAAGGTTCGTCCATTTGAACCCACTTCACGCCTTCTTGCTCCAACTCCCGGAGGATTTGCGTGTATAGGGGAAGCAGGCTCAGGATGATGCCAGGGATATCTTGTTTTTTGAAGCCTTTGGAAAGGGAGATGAAAGTATAAGGACCGATCAACACGGGCTTTGTTTCAATTCCTAGCTTTTCCTTGGCTTCCCGATATGCTGCAAGTGGTTTATTTTCCGTTAACGTCAGCTGTGGCACCTTTAATTCAGGGACAATATAGTGATAGTTCGTATTGAACCATTTCGTCATTTCGGAAGCGACTTCATCATTGTTTCCGCGAGCCATTGAATAATAAACGGAAAGGGGAACGCTTCCGCTTTCATAGGCTGAATAACGTTCAGGAACAAGACCGAACATTACGGACATATCGAGCATTTGATCATAGAAAGTGAAGTCGTTGACAGGAATGATATCAATGCCTCGTTTCTTCTGTTTTTGTAAGTTGCCTAAACGGATGGCTTTTAGTTGTGCCGTAAATTCTGCTTCATCGATTTTACCGGACCAGTAAGCTTCCAATGTACGTTTCCATTCACGATCTTCCCCGATTCGAGGGTAACCCAAACTACTGCTTTTCAATATTCCCATCCTCCTATATTCATTTAATTGAGCAATAAAAAAAGCATTCCTAACCGTCAAAAGAGATGGTTAGAAATGCTTAAAATAAAGAGGCATGCAAAATGCCCCTTACAATTATAAGGTCCCTAACACCTCCCTATCTCCCGTAGGTTAAAACAGTGTTGTCGAAATAGGCAGGTCTCCTGACTTAGGGATTAACATTAGCGGCGGGCCTTCCCGATCCGTTGATCAGTGGCATATTGGATGGCGCTAACACTCCCATTACAGTGGCGGGACCGTCCCGGAATTACACCGGACTTCCCTTTTAATCCTAATTAAAAACTAGGAACCTATTTCCACATATGAAATTTGACAAAACCTGCCTTGATAACTGTTTGCAGGTTAAAAATTTATAAAATAAAAACTATTATAAAAATTTAGACAATCTTAACATATCCGACCAAAAGGGTCAACATGGAAAAACGATTCAGGAAAAGTATCCGGTTATAAGGTGTGTGGGTGATAAGGATGAGGTCTGTTCCTAAAAAAGAATATATTGTTTGGACAGGGAGTATGTATAGAGGAAGTGGCGTTTTGAAATGGGGCGTGGGGGATGACTTTCTACATCTTGATTGCAGGAATCATTTTTTGCATGGTGATGAGCATTCGTACGTTATTTCTTGTCGAGTCGGGAGGAAAGAAGTTTTCTCTGGAGGATATGCTGTGGCTTGGCAATTTATATGCGACGATATTAGTTGGATTTGCACTGATTTATTTATTATACGAACTTCAGAATCATTCGGTGATTCTTGATATGGGCAATCGATTGGATGGCACTTTCTATGAACAGTTGAAGACTTCTTTTTATTTTAGTGCGATGACGATGTTTTCTGTAGGGTATGGAGATATAGCCCCGATTGGAATGGGCAGGATGATAGCTACGATTCAGGCTTTCATCGGTTATACACTGCCGGCAGCGTTCGTGATCCGGACGGTGATCGATTTGGAGCACAAAGATAGGAAGGATAAATGAAAGTTGTGTTTCTTTCGATTATTGGGTACTCTTACCATAATGAAAGAAATGGAGGGTTCAATATGACTGTTAAAATTGGAGAAAAAGCACCTGATTTCAAGCTCCCTGCAAACAATGGTGAAATGGTGTCCCTATCGGATTTTAAGGGGAAATATATTGTTTTATATTTTTATCCAAAAGACATGACGCCAGGTTGCACGACGGAGGCCTGTGATTTCCGGGACCATAATGAGCAATTTGAGGAATTGAACGCGGTCATCATTGGAATCAGCCCAGACCCAGCTGCACGTCATGAAAAATTCATCGAAAAACATGGATTGCCTTTTCTGCTGCTGGCTGATGAAAATCATGAAGCGGCTGAATCATTTGATGTGTGGCAATTGAAAAAGAACTTCGGCAAGGAGTATATGGGCATTGAACGTTCAACTTTCCTGATTGATAAGGCTGGTATGGTAGTCAAAGAATGGCGTAAAGTAAAGGTCAAAGGCCATGTCGAAGAAGCTCTTCAAACTCTTCGCGACCTCGAAAAATAAGGGACAGGCAGATGAAGGATGAGCGAATAACGAAGCTTGCAGCCAGGCTGATTCATCATTCGATACAATTACAGCCAAAAGAGAGAATCCTCATACGGGGGAATATCAATACGAAACCATTATTGAAAGAGCTGATTGATGAAATATACAGAGTGGGTGCTTATCCATATGTAGAACTCGAAGACGATGAAATAAGCCGCCACCTGTTACAAGGGAATGTAAAGGAACAACTTGACACCTCTTCGCAATGGGCCTTGAAGAAATATAAGGATATCGATGCGGTAATCATCATCACCGGGGAAGAAAACGATGTGGAAATGACCGATGTTCCCATCGAGAGGCACCGTCTTCAGGGGGAGGCTATGAATTCCCCCACTCTTTTCTATGTAAACAACCGACGTTGGGTCTTGCTTAATTATCCCACCAACGCATCAGCGCAAAAAGCCGGCATGACCTTCGACAGGTACGAAGATTTTCTTTTGAATGTATGCAACATGGATTACGGGAAAATGGAGACGGCCTTGAAACCTTTAAAACAATTGATGGAACGAACTGACATAGTCAGGATCGTTTCGCCAGGAACAGATTTGACCTTTTCCATCAAAGGTATGCCGGCCGTCATATGTGCCGGAAAAAAGAATTTACCTGATGGGGAAGTGTTTACGGCACCCATAAAAGATAGTCTCAATGGTAGGATATCCTTCAACACACCAACAACCTATGAAGGATTCACCTTTAGTGACATAGAATTAAACTTGGAAAAGGGAAAAATCATTAAAGCTACTTCCAATCGTGACTCTGAAATGAACCAAATTCTGAATATTGATGAAGGGTCCCGGTTTATCGGGGAGTTCGCAATTGGGATCAATCCATACATATTGGAACCTATGGACGATATCTTGTTCGATGAGAAAATAAGCGGAAGTCTGCACTTGGCTCTTGGACTTGCCTATGAAGAAGCGGATAATGGAAACCGATCATCGATTCATTGGGATATGGTGTTGATCCAGCGTCCCGAATATGGGGGTGGTGACATCTTCTTTGACGACGTCCTGATAAGAAGGGATGGCGTTTTCATTTTGCCGGAATTAGATGCATTAAACCCAAATTCCTTAAAATAAAGCCTTTTTTAATAAGGCTAAGGCTTTTGTCCAACTCAAAAAGGGGACACCTGAATATGCTTTATTAAGGGAATACCTCCTCAGAGAAAGTTGCGCGGGACACATAGAGCCCGTGTTTTTTTATGTTAATTAAAGGGAGAGATAAACATGTTAATACTTTCAACTGTCATTCCGAATGAAGGCATCCAAAAGAAGATGACGGAAGCTTTTCCTGACTTGAGCTTCATTTATCAAAAAGGATGGACGGATGGGCCGCTTCGTGAAGCTGAAATCTTAATTACATATGGTGAAGACTTAACTGAAGAAATCATTGGGAAAGCCACGAACTTGAAATGGATCATGGTCATGAGTGCAGGGATGGAATTAATGCCATTTAAAGCCATAGAGGAAAGGGGCATTCTGGTGACGAATGCTAGAGGCATTCATAAAATACCGATGGCAGAGTATACGATAGGGATGCTTTTGCAATATGAAAAGAAATTGAAACTGCTTATGAAGAATGAAAAGGAAGAACTGTGGGATAGAAAGATTGAAGTAGGGGAATTGAACGGCAAGACGATGCTCGTTATTGGCGTGGGTGCAATCGGAGGGGAAGTGGCTCGTCTTGGGAAAGCTTTTCGGATGAAGACGATAGGAGTGAACCGGAGCGGGAAGCCAGTGGAATCCATCGATCACCTTTATGCCCTGGATAATTTATTGGAAGCCATACCGGGAGCCGATTATATCGTATCCGTCCTGCCAAGTACGGATGAAACGAAGGGCCTTCTGCAAAAAGAACACTTTGAAGCAATGAAAGAAACTGCAGTATTCGTGAATATTGGCCGCGGTGACCTGATTAACGATGAAATGTTGATCGAAGCACTGGATGCTGGGGAATTATCTCATGCCATCTTGGATGTATTTGATCCGGAACCTTTAGGAAAAGGGCATCCGTTTTGGAGGATGGAGAATGTTACAGTCACTCCGCATCTTTCAAGTAAAAGCGGAGAATATTTACCAAGAACCTTTGCCATATTCGAAAAAAATATGCGTGAATACCTGAAAGCTGGAAAAGACTTCACCAATGTAATCGACTTATCCAGGGGATACTAAACTCAATGCAAAAATGGGAAAGATTCAATGTGCTGATGAATAAACTAAAAAAGAATGGTTAAGCCATTGAATTATTGACAAATTCAACGCATAAAAGGTACACTATTTATAAACATTATAATTTAAGAATGCATACTTAATGAGAAAAAGAGGTGGATGACGGTGTCTGAAGTTCAGTTAAAAGAAGCGTTGGATTCCTTAAAAGATACCGGTGTAAGAATAACTCCTCAACGCCATGCGATACTTGAGTATTTGATAAGCTCCATGTCCCACCCTACCGCTGATGATATATATAAAGCGCTGGAAGGCAAGTTTCCGAATATGAGTGTGGCAACGGTTTATAACAACCTGCGTGTGTTCCGTGAGGTAGGTTTGGTGAAAGAACTTACGTATGGTGATTCTTCGGCAAGGTTTGATTTTGTGACGACGAATCATTATCATGTAATTTGCCAAACTTGCGGGAAAATTGTGGATTTCGATTATCCTGCATTGGATGAAGTCGAGCATTTCGCAGCACAAGTCACCGGTTTCAATGTTAGTCACCATCGGATGGAAATCTACGGCGACTGTACGGATTGTGCGAAAAAAGAATCGCATTAAAAAAAGTTCCTCCACTTGGTTGGAACTTTTTTTAATGTTATGAAGAAATGATACAATTGTTATAGACTTCTTTAAAGGGAATTCAGCTAGCCGAATTCCTTTAGTCATGCAGGCTTTTCCGGTTATATTTTTCGTTGAATTCTTCGCCTTCCAACTTTTTGTCAAGTGTCAATGGTTCTTCACAATGCATGCAAATATCTACACGCCCTAGTATTTTTGTAGGTTTGCCGCAGTTAGGACAGACAACCTGGATCGATTTTGTGGAAAGCATTCCAATCCAAAAATAAACCCCTGTACTTGCGATTATGAATAAAAGGCCCAGCCCCATGAAAATCGTCATGACAACAGGATGCGTTTTGAAGAAAAGCCCAAGGTACATTACGATGAAGCCAATGAAAATCAAACTCAAAGCAAAAGTGCGTATTTTATTGATTTTGCTAGAATATTTAGCCATGGATTGTCCCTCCTAAAATATAACTTTAACTATAACATAAACAGCGGATGGAACAAAAAAGAAATAAAGGATACATATTACTTTTGAATTGAGATGGTTTGGGGTAAGGGAGATAAGCAGGAATTTGAAGAGTTTTGTCGAAAGTCTAAAAAAAAAGGTTTTGGAGGAATTTATGATGGAAGATATCCTTCGCCCGATTTATCAAGAGCGAGCAAGTTTAAAATCTACACTTGGAATCTTGTTAATAGAAAAAAGGGATGATAATAGCCCGATTACCGATACATTTGACTACATCCTTTTTGTGATTGCAGACGAAGCCGAAGAGGCCGTGTTTTTAAAGCATTACACTTACCGGGATAAAAAGGCAGCCTTGCATATCGTACAGGAAGACCAGTTAAAAGAATGGCTTCTATTAGGTACGAACCGCAAAGTGGTTGACTGGATATATAACGGGAAGGTTCTTTTTGACCGGAATGAATATTTGGACCGTTTGAAAACAGAAATCCGGGAGTTCCCCTTCTATGGAAGGAAGTTAAAGATGGGGATGGAGTTTGCGAAGTTAATTCGCAGGTACATGGATGGGAAAAGCTTCTTTGAAAAAGGCCATTATCTGGAGGCATACAACCATATCGTTCATTCCTTGCATCACTTGGCCCGTTTGGAAATAATAGAACAAGGTTTTTATCCGGAGGTTACGGTCTGGAACCAAGTGAAGCATATGGAACCTGAGATCTATAAGTTATATAAAGAATTGATCAGCAGCGAGGAAACACTCGAAAAAAGATTGGAGCTTCTTTTCCTTGCGAGCGAATTTCTTATTTATTCGAGGACGAATGCAGGTTCACAGCATTTGATCGAAATAATGGGGACGAAAGAAGATCCGTGGACGATTGCGGAGCTTATGGAGCATCCGGAAGTTAAGTTTTATTCAGTCGACCTGGGTGTTTTATTGGAATATTTGATAGAGAAGAAGGTTATCGACGTCATCAAGGCGGAGACAAAAGGTCACGAGGTATATCACCGGTTTTATCGGGTATCAAAAAACTTTTAAAAAAATGCATTTTTATTGTTGACCAATAGTAATATAGGTGTTATATTAATACATGTCGCTGCGGGACATCAGCTTTCGCAGCTTCATCAAAACAAAAAAATAAAAAAACATGTTGACAACAATGTTGGAGACATGGTAAGATGTAAAAGTCGCTTACGAAGTAAACGACAACGAAATTGCTCTTTGAAAACTGAACAAAACAAAGCGCCAACGTTAAATTTTAAGTGAGCACACACTATTAAAAAAGCAAATGAGCAAGTCAAACATTTCTTCGGAGAGTTTGATCCTGGCTCAGGACGAACGCTGGCGGCGTGCCTAATACATGCAAGTCGAGC
>NZ_JBSGVZ010000037.1:0-13062 GCF_053608705.1 Peribacillus sp. NPDC055009
TTGACTTGCTCATTTGCTTTTTTGATAGTGTGTGCTCACTTAAAATTTAACGTTGGCGCTTTGTTTTGTTCAGTTTTCAAAGAGCAATTTATCGTCGTTACTTCGTAAGCGACTTTATTATCTTATCACTTACACAATCTAATGTCAACAACTTTTTTTAAATTGTTTTTTTGATTGAGCAATTTGTGATGTCGTTATTGGCGACTCCTAATATATTATCAGGTTGATGAGTTATCGTCAATGGTTTAATTAGTTTTTTTAAAAAAAACTATAACATGATAAAAACCCCAAGGAAATATCCATGAGGTTTTCATACGAATGACTTCTACGCAATTCCTTTAGATAATCCAATAGCCAATGGCTGCCAAAGCGGCAACTCCCGGTATTCCAAGCAAGCCGGCGACTGCCGAGGTAACAGGGTTGATAGGGACATGAATGCCCGCTTGATTCCCAAGTGTATTCAAAAAGAACAAAAATGCTGCACCGATAATGATTTTTATAATCCCCTGCCCTATGAACCGGACGGGTCTTAATGGCGCCCCGATAATAAGGAGCATTAAAATCAGGCCGCCAATTACGGCAACAAAGACAACTGGTTCCAAACTCATTCCTCCCCGCAAGCTTGTACTACACTTATATGAAGGGAACTATGGATTAAGAACTGAAAAAATGGCCATGAGGAATACGAAATCCTTCACAGCCATTTCCTTATCATCTTTTTAAGCGGACATTCCTTCTTTTAACTTCCCTGAATAAGTAGAAATATTTCACTTCCGCCAGTCTCGTTTGGGCGATTACTTCCTCAGATGGATCAACGCTTTTTTCAAGTAATGATTTTTGATTATGCCAATTCCATTTCAACTGTTCAAGCTCTTCGATTAATGAATCATTGAATTCATTCCGAAGTTTCTTTTTTTTACGAAAGAACAAGTGAAGTCCTCCCAGCTACCTTATATTTCTCTTCTTCCTTCAATTGCTTTTGATAGCGTCACTTCATCCGCATACTCCAAATCTCCGCCAACAGGAAGTCCGTGGGCAATTCGGGTCACTTTGATTCCTGAAGGTCTAAGCAACCGCGAAATATACATGGCTGTCGCTTCACCTTCAATGTTAGGATTAGTAGCCAAAATGACCTCAAGCACTGTTTCATCTTGCAGGCGCTTTAATAAATCAGGAATATTTATATCTTCCGGACCGATTCCGTCCATCGGGGAAATACTGCCATGCAGTACATGGTATAAACCATTGAACTCTCTCATCTTTTCCATAGCTATTACATCTTTAGGGTCCTGAACCACACAAATCAAACTTCTGTCCCTCTTTTGATCTTCGCAGATATAACAGGGATCTTGATCTGTAATATGACCACAGACTGAGCAATACATAAGATTCCGCTTAGCATTAACAAGTGCCTTTGCAAAATCCAAAACAGTATCTTCCTTCATGCTTAGTACATGAAAGGCTAATCGAGCAGCCGTTTTAGGACCAATCCCCGGCAATTTCATAAAACTGTCAATGAGCTTGGAAATTGGTTCTGGATAATGCATCGAATTCCTCCTAAAAATTTCAAAAGAAACCCCCTGAAAGGAAGTTTCTTTTGAACTTGCTTAAAACATACCCGGAAGGTTCATTCCTTTAGTGAATTGTCCCATCGTTTGGTTTGTCAGTTCTTCCGCCTTTTTCAAAGCATCGTTAGTCGCAGCCAGAACTAAATCCTGAAGCATATCGATATCATCCGGATCGACAACTTCCGGTTTGATGATTACATCGACGATTTCTTTATGTCCAGTCACGATGACCGTTACCATTCCGCCGCCAGCAGTTCCTTCAATCTTTTTTTCACCTAATTCTTCTTGTGCCTCTGCCATCTTCTTTTGCATCTTTTGCATTTGTTTCATCATGTTCTGCATATTACCGCCGCGCATACCCATTTTTCTTACCTCCAATTATTCTTTAATTTCAAGTAAATCATCGCCGACTAATTTCCTAGCCTCTGCTATAAAGGGGTCTTCTTCTTTTGATTCCGTTTCTTCTGGACCGTCGAACTGCTGTGTTGAGATGAAGTCCTCCCGCAACCTTTGCCACTGGCTCTCCGGAACTCCAGCTATCTCCATTCGGTGTCCGGTCAATTGCTGCATGATCGAGGCTATCACTTCCACGAAACGGTTATTTTCCATTGCCATTTGACAATGAATATCATATTTGAATTTTACCACAAAAGCTTCAGTTGACGCAGCAACAGGTTCTGCCTCCGTTAATAAAGCTGCCAATGACTTTTGGTTTTGCTGTCCTAACTGCTCAAGCACTTCCCCCCACTTACTTTTCACAGCATTAAGACCTGGCTTTGTAGCTTGTTTCAAAACTTGATTGATCTTTCCGGCAGGTGCTTTATATGCCTTTTTAACGGCCCTTTGCGCCTTAGCCTGCTCTGCAGGCTTTTCAGTCATGGCAGCCGGAATGCCGTTTTTCTGCATTTCAATCAATTTCTTCTCTAAATCTTCTATTTTCTGCTGCAGCTGCTGCAGCTGCCCGTTATCATTTTGATTTGGCCTTTGCTCATTACATAATTTCACAAGTGCCACTTCAAGGAAAATCCTTGGATGATTTGTCCATTTCATATCCTGCTGTGTTTGATTGAAGCTTTCGATAATGGAGTAAATCGATTCAGAAGAGATCACTTCTGCCAATTCCTTAAATTGGGGATCTATCAAAACACGCTCGAAGGATTCTGCCAGTGCCGGTGCCGTTTGAAACAAAAGCATGTCACGGAAATAATAAATCATGTCTTCAATGAACCGAGCCGGGTCTTTTCCCATGGCCAGCAATTCTTCAAGGACTTCAAGTGCCACCGCTACTTCTTTATCATATATAGCTTTTGCCAGCCGGCTTAAAAACGCCTGCGAAACAGAACCGGTGACAGTCAATGCATCTTCCACAGAAACCGTCTCTGAACTGAAGGATATCGCTTGATCAAGAAGGCTTAGTGCATCCCGCATCCCGCCTTCGGCTGCCCTCGCAATGATATGCAGGGCTTGTTCATCACATGAAACACCTGTTTCTGCGATGATCTGTGACATCCTGCCAACTATATCTTGGGGCTGGATCCTTTTAAAATCAAACCTTTGGCAACGGGAAATGATCGTTAGCGGAATCTTATGAGGTTCAGTCGTCGCCAATATAAAAATCACGTGCTTCGGGGGTTCTTCCAATGTCTTTAAAAGTGCATTGAAAGCACCTTGTGATAGCATGTGTACCTCATCAATGATATAAACTTTATATGTAACCGCGTTCGGTGCATATTTGACCTTATCACGAATGTCACGGATTTCCTCGACACCATTATTGGATGCTGCATCAATTTCTATAACATCTGATATGGAGCCATCGGTGATTCCGCGGCAGGTAGCACATTCGTTACAGGGCTCACTTGTCGGGGCATGCTCACAATTCACTGCCTTTGCCAGAATTTTGGCGGCACTTGTTTTCCCTGTTCCACGCGGACCGGAAAATAAGTAGGCATGCGAAACCTTCTGCCCGACCAAGGCATTCTGCAACGTTTTCGTTACATGTTCCTGCCCGACTACATCAATGAATTGTTGCGGCCGCCATACCCGGTATAATGCTTGATACCCCACGGAAATCCCTCCTTTTTTTCTCCACCTTGTTTATTATACATTACTGATTTCCTTTATATCAAAGTCTAAAAAGAAATTCTATCATTGCCTCATTTTTTTCAAAAACGCCAAGCGCTTTACCTTCTTGGCATAAAAAAAAACCCACCCGAAACGAATGAGTTTTTTGTTTATGTAAAATAACTGCCGTGCACCTTCTGTCGATTAGCAACCATAAGCGTTACTTAAGCAGTTAGCTCGGCCCAGGCAACCCTGCGGCACATGAGAACTTCCACTTAATGCTGCTTCCTTCCGGACCTGACATGGTTCATGGAGTCCCATTGCGCAGGACCCGGGCGTCAACACCACTTACTTAAGGCAGGCCCTACAGAATGCTAACCTCGAGAAGGGATTCAACCTCGCTAGAGCGGATTGCGAGTACAGGGCACCGCTACCTCCCCGTCTAGCACGGCAAAAGTAATACCAATTTCAAAGCGTCATGTCGACGCATAATTCATTATACTAAGGTAACAAAAAAAACGCAAGTGTTGTTCATGGACAGTTTGATTCCAAATTTATCAAATGAAGCAAAGCCTCATCTTCAAGATTCGTTTTCACCTATTTATTTTCCTCGGCAATTTTGAGTGCCTGTTCTCTTTTTAACGTTTTCTTTCTATTCCTAAGCTCTTTAAAAAAAGAAGTCAATATCCAGCCGCACTCTTCCCCTAACACACCGCTTGTTACATCACATTGATGGTTGAAGCGTTCATCTTGGAGTAAATCCATGAATGTCCCTGCACAGCCAGCCTTTGGATCATGGGCTCCAAAAACAACCCTTTTTACTCTTGATTGCAAGATGGCACCAGCACACATGGGACAGGGCTCCAGCGTTACATATAATGTTGCATCTTCAAGACGCCAACTGCCAAGTTCCTTGCAAGCCTCGTTGATCGCAAGCAGCTCCGCATGTGCCGTCGCATTCTGTTCCGTTTCCCTCAGGTTATGCCCCGTCGAAATAACTTGATCATCTATCACGATTAAAGCGCCAATCGGCACTTCATTCAACATCTGCGCCTTTTTCGCTTCCATTATGGCTAAATTCATGTAATAAACATCATCCTTCAAAAAAAAACCCCCTTATATTAAGTAGGAGTAAACAGACAAATATAAGACAAAATAAAGGTCATACTACTTGTTCTAATGAATAGTAACGCATGCGGCATACGTGCTGCAAGTAAATTCTCACAATATAGGAGGATATACCATGAATCGACCTGAAACGCCTTCTTTTGCATTGCTTATCATCGATATGATCAATGATTTTGATTTCAAATACGGGAATATGCTCCTGGCACATACGAAGCCTATCGTCGATCCGATTTTGAAATTGAAAAAGCAAATGAAAGAAAAGGGTTTTCCAATCATTTATATCAACGATCATTATGATTTATGGCAGGCTGACTTCGATAAAATTATTGCCAGATGTAAGAATGAAGGAAATGCCTCATTAATCGAAAGAATTAAACCTCAACAAGACGAATTCTTTCTCATCAAGCCGAAGCATTCCGCATTTTATGGGACGGCACTCAATACACTGCTTAAACGATTAAACGTGGAAACATTGATCATTACTGGAATAGCCGGAAACATCTGCGTCCTATTCACAGCCAATGATGCCTACATGCGGGAATATAAATTATGGATTCCGAAGGATTGCATCGCTTCTGCATCAAAGGAAGATAATCATTACGCATTAAAGATGATGAACCATGTTCTCAAGGCATCCATAAAAGAAGGTGGAGACATTTAAGCCTTCAATCGAACAAGGGCACTAACCTACATCCCCCCAATAACACTCTTTCATTCTCTTTCTTTATCAACCTGACAAAAATGTCACTAAAGTCCCAAGTCTGTGATACAATATCTCTTGGCGAAAATCCTATGACCGGGAATTTCAGCTTGATACCTCATGAAGGAGGACAGATTGGATGAAATCCACCCCATTTATCACTGTCGAAGGTCCAATCGGCGTGGGAAAAACATCACTTGCAAAAGTTATCGCAGATCATTTTCAGATTTCATTATTAAGGGAAATTGTCGATGAAAATCCATTTCTCGGGAAATTCTATAAAGATATTGATGAGTGGAGCTTTCAAACAGAAATGTTTTTTCTGTGTAACCGTTATAAACAATTGGAAGATATCGAAAAAAAGTATCTTACTAATGACCAAGCCGTGGTGGCTGATTATCATATATTCAAGAACTTGATATTTGCTGAAAGAACGTTAAAGAACGAACAATACAATAAATACCTTGAGATATTCAATATTTTAACACGGGATATGCCTAAACCTAATATGGTGATTTATTTAAACGCAAGTCTTGATACTCTTCTCTCCCGAATCGGTAAAAGAGGTCGTGAATTCGAAGAAAATATATCCTCCATTTATTTAGAGCAGTTATCCGCGGATTATCGAACATTCATGGAAACATTTGAGAAACAGCACCCTGATATCCCTGTTCTTACATTCAACGGAGATGAGCTGGATTTTGTCGGGAACAAGGATGATTTGAAAACGATAATCAGCCAAATAGAGAATGCCCTGCACAAAGGAGTAAAGTCAAATGAACTTACGAAAGAAATATAATATTCCAAACAACGCCGTCATTACGATAGCAGGGACGGTTGGCGTAGGAAAATCGACCATGACCAATGCGTTAGCCGATGCCCTGCAATTCAGGACATCATTTGAAAAGGTTGATACGAACCCCTACCTGGATAAGTTTTACGATGATTTTAATCGCTGGAGTTTCCACCTGCAAATTTATTTCCTCGCTGAACGTTTTAAAGAGCAAAAAAAAATCTTCGAATATGGCGGCGGTTTTATCCAAGACCGTTCCATTTATGAAGACACCGGGATATTTGCAAAAATGCATTATGAAAAAGGCACGATGAATGATGTGGACTACGAAACGTATACAAGCCTTTTCAACGCCATGGTAATGACGCCATACTTCCCGCACCCTGATTTACTTATCTATCTCGAAGGTTCGCTCGATGATATCCTAGACCGGATCCAAGAGCGAGGCCGTCCAATGGAACAGCATACCCCAATTGAATATTGGCAGGAAATGCACGGCCGTTACGAAGAATGGATTGATCAATTCAACGCCTGCCCTGTCCTTCGATTAAATATAAACGAATATGACCTTATGCAGGATGAAGCAAGCATTGAACCTCTTATAAAACGGATTGCAGAATATATGGAGCAAACCAAGTTGCTGCGAAATGTATAAACAGAAAAACCACCGGTTATCCGGTGGTTTTTTAATATATTAGAAAACAAAAATTCCGTTACATATCTGTAACGGAATTCATCGATATCCAATTTATGCGCTGTGGTTATTAATAAGTTATGGAGGAGGTAGAGGGATTCGAACCCCCGCGGGATTTGACTCCCCTGTCGGTTTTCAAGACCGATCCCTTCAGCCGAACTTGGGTATACCTCCGTATCAACATTTATTATATTACATGGATTTAAAATTAAAGTCAAGCCCTCTATAAAGTTTTTTAAAATAATTTTCAAACTTAGATAAAAAGGAAAATCAGCCTCTTTAATCGGAAGCTGATTCCTTTTGACTTACGGTTTTATGACTTCCGCACCGCGCATATATGGACGTAATACTTCAGGAATGATAACACTGCCATCTTCCTGCTGATAATTTTCCAAAAGGGCTGCGACTGTACGTCCGATTGCCAAACCTGATCCATTTAGAGTATGGACGTGTTCCGGTTTACCTTTTGCATCACGTCTGAAGCGGATATTTGCCCGTCTAGCCTGGAATGCTTCAAAGTTACTGCAAGAAGAAATTTCGCGGTACGTACCATAGCTCGGGATCCAAACCTCGATATCATACTTTTTAGCAGCTGTGAAACCAAGATCTCCCGTACACATGCTTAGCACTCGGTATGGAAGACCTAGCAATTGAAGGACCTTTTCGGCATGCCCTGTAAGGTTTTCCAACTCTGCATAAGAATCCTCCGGCTTCACGAATTTCACTAGTTCAACTTTATTGAACTGGTGCTGACGAATTAACCCGCGTGTATCACGACCTGCAGATCCTGCCTCTGAACGGAAAGAAGCACTGTATGCCGCATAGCTTATCGGCAGATCGTCCATGCTCATGATTTCATCACGATGGAAGTTTGTCACCGGGACTTCAGCTGTAGGAATCAAGAAGTAATCATCACTTTCAATACGGAAAGCATCCTCTTCGAATTTTGGCAATTGACCTGTGCCAGTCATGCTTGCACGGTTAACCATATATGGTGGCAGCATTTCTTCATATCCATGTTCCTCAACATGAAGGTCTAACATAAAGCTAATTAATGCACGTTCTAATCGAGCACCAAGGCCCCTATAAAATACAAATCGGCTTCCGGTCACTTTTGCTGCCCGTTCAAAATCCAGGATGCCTAGATCTCCGGCTACATCCCAGTGTGGCTTCGGTTCAAACTTGAATTCCGGTAGTTCTCCCCATTTACGGATTTCGACATTATCGTCTTCCGTCTCACCAACAGGCACACTTTCATGCGGAATGTTCGGAATGGAAAGAAGTAATGTTTCCAACTGGGCTTCCACTTCACGAAGTTCATCATCGAATCCTTTGATACGGTCACCAACTTCACGCATTTGGGCAATCAGCTGATCTGCATCTTTTTTTTCCCGTTTCAATACGGCCACTTGCTGTGAAACTTCATTTCTTTGGCTTTTCAACTTTTCCGTCTCAGCAATCAAAGCCCGACGCTTTACATCCAGTTCCTCGAATTTACCTAAATCGGTCAAATCTTCTCCTCTAAATTGCAATACACGCTTCACTTCTTCAAAATTATTTCTTACATATTTCAAATCCAACATTTTCAGTTCCTCCTTAATATTTTTATGTTTTATCAAAGAACGCAAAAAACTCCCGTCCCTTGAAGAAGGGACGAGAGTTAACCCGCGTTGCCACCCTAGTTGAAGGCCTATCTAACACGCCTACCACTTATCACGATAACGGCTTTTAACCGAAAGTACTTACTGACCCAAAAGGGCTTTCCATACTCTGCTCCAGGAGGGATTCACAAAACTCTCACACCGATTTCCACCAGCCATCGGCTCTCTATAGAAAGAAATACTTGTTACTATTTCCTGTCATTGCTTTCTTATATAATCAGATTGTTTTCCATAATGTACTATAATTTTATACATTACGCAACCGTTTTATACGTGAAACTTAAAACCAGCCTTTAACAGTGGAAGCTACACTGCTCCATACGTCACCAAAGAATCCGCCAACAGCTCGCATTGATAGTACGAACCAGTTTGCCTTTTCTACAGATTCAGCAGCTACGACGTTAACCTTAACCTGATCTCCGTTGATGTACCCGTAATCTTCACCTTTTTTAGGAGTGACTGTGATATAACCTAGCTTTTCACCTTTTTTGATTGGTGCAGTCAGCTTACCATCATCATTCAATTTGTTTTTATCGATCACTAAATCTGTTTTATAGTTGTCTTTCACACCATTTTCAACAAGTAGCTCGATCGCTTTTTCAGATTGAATCTTAACGTCTTTTTCCTTGCCTTTCACTACTGAAAGTGTTTCTTTCCCTTTCACCTGGTAGTTGGCAGGAAGGACTTTTTCCTTTTTAAAGGTTGCATAAGCATAGTTCATAAGCTTAGTGCTATCCGCAAAACGTTCGTTTTTATTAGTGGACTTCATGACCACCGTGATATAGCGCTGACCGTCCTGGATAACCGTCCCTGTGTGTCCATATCCGGCAAAGTCAGTAGATCCCGTTTTTAGTCCATCCACGCCTTTATATTCAAATATCAGTCCAGGCAGCATCCAGTTGAAGTTCGGATATTCTTTTCCATCACGGAACTTCAATTTAGGGATGCTGGCGATTTTCAACACTTCCGGATAATCATTTATTAAACGATAAGCAAGAAGTGCAGTATCTTTTGCTGTCATGATATTTTCATCATCTTCATCACCTGAAGGAAATTGCCCTAATAAATCGCTGTTATTCAAGCCGCTGGCATTAACGAATTTATGGTTTTTCAAGCCTAATTCCTTCGCTTTTTCGTTCATTAACTTAACGAAGCTCTTTTCACTTCCGGAAACTAGCTGTGCTAAAGCTACTGTTGCCGCATTTCCGGAATAGACGGCCATAGCTTGATATAGTTCCTTAACTGTATAATCTTCACCTTCCGTTAACCCGACATTCGACAAATTGGGTGCTTTTGAAAGGTCATGTACGTATTTATTTATTTTAACTTTTTGATCCCAACTGATTTTCCCATTTTCAATTGACTCCATTATGATGTACTCTGTCATCATTTTAGACATGGATGCAATCCCTAATACTTTATCGGCATTTTTTTCATACACGATTTGTCCTGTTTCACCATCAATGATGATGGCTGCCTCTGCTTTTAAACCTAAATTATCAGATTCAGCAACAGCTTCCCCCGGTTGATAGGCAAATTGCGACATAACAAGAACAAAAACAAAAGTGAAAATGAGGGTCATCTTGCTGATTTTTTTCAATTTCCAATACCTCCAACTTTTAAGCTAATCTCTATTACAAAGAAGAAACTTTATGTAATTCCCTTGACACCTTGTCTAGTTTATCACAGAAAAAATAAAAAAAATAGACAGAGTAATCGCAGACTCTGTCTATTTTAACAATAAATTTTAATGACGATTATATGTTAAATTCATTACATTGAGTAGTTCGGTGCTTCTTTTGTAATTTGGACATCATGAGGATGGCTTTCCCTTAATCCGGCACCAGTCATTTTGACAAATTGAGAGTTTTCCCTCAACTCTTCCAATGTTGCTGTACCGCAATATCCCATACCTGAACGAATGCCGCCAATCAGCTGGAAAATGGTATCTGATAAAGGTCCTTTATATGGAAGGCGGCCTTCGATGCCTTCCGGTACGAATTTTTTGTTATCTTCTTGGAAGTAGCGATCTTTAGATCCCTTTTCCATTGCAGCAACAGAGCCCATACCCCGATACACTTTAAATCGGCGGCCTTGGAAAATTTCCGTTTCGCCTGGGCTTTCAGTTACACCGGCAAGCATACTGCCAAGCATTACTGCATGTCCGCCTGCAGCTAGGGCTTTAACGATATCACCAGAGTATTTGATTCCGCCATCAGCAATGATCGTTTTACCATGTTTTCTTGCTTCTGTCGCACAATCGAAGACTGCCGTGATTTGCGGAACACCTACACCAGCTACAACCCTTGTCGTACAGATTGACCCAGGTCCGATTCCCACTTTCACTACATCAGCTCCAGCTTCAATCAATGCTTTCGTACCTTCGGCTGTTGCCACATTACCGGCAATGATCGTCAATTCAGGATATGTCCCGCGGATTTCCTTCACCATTTCAAGGACGCCTTCTGAATGACCGTGAGCAGTATCAAGTACAATTGCATCGACATGGGATTTAACCAGCATTTCGACACGCTTCATTGTATCCTTGGTCACGCCGACTGCAGCACCTGCAAGTAATCTTCCTTGCTTATCTTTCGCCGAATTCGGGAACTCGATGACTTTCTCGATATCCTTGATCGTAATAAGTCCTTTAAGGACACCATTATCGTCCACAAGGGGAAGCTTTTCAATTTTGTATTTTTGAAGAATCTTCTCTGCTTGTTCCAAGTTAGTTCCCACTGGCGCTGTGACCAGATTCTCTACAGTCATGACACTGGAAATCTTCAAGGAAAAATCGGAAATAAATCGCAAATCACGGTTTGTAATGATACCCACAAGCTTTTGATCCTCTATATTGTTGACTACAGGAACACCTGAAATGCGATATTTA
Source organism: Peribacillus sp. NPDC055009 (assembly GCF_053608705.1). Taxonomy (NCBI): domain Bacteria; kingdom Bacillati; phylum Bacillota; class Bacilli; order Caryophanales; family Bacillaceae; genus Peribacillus; species Peribacillus sp. NPDC055009. The sequence goes on from NZ_JBSGVZ010000037.1 coordinate 11,499, forward strand.
CCCATTAAATGCTCTGCATCGAATACTTGGTGATCCGGCGTTAAGAAAAATGGATCGGTAATTACACCGCTTTCTGAACGTTTTACTTTATCCACCAGTTCAGCTTGTGCTTCAATGGACATATTTTTATGAATGATACCCAATCCGCCTTGACGAGCCATGGCAATTGCCATCTCAGCTTCCGTCACGGTATCCATTCCTGCGCTGATGATAGGAAGGTTGAGCCTTAAGTTTTCAGCTAAGTTGACTTGAAGGTTAACATCTTTCGGCAAAACCTCTGATTTCGCTGGAATTAATAGGACATCATCAAAGGTTAAACCTTCTTTTGCAAATTTATTTTCCCACATTATTTTCCCCTCCTGCTTAAAAATATTATTTGTAGGTTATCAATAGGACATACTACTGTCAAGAAGAGAAATAAAAGTTTGATTATTCTATTAATTCGGAGGATAGCTGCAATGCCTGAAAACAATGATAATTTCGATAAATATACACCTTTTTTTTCCGCATCTTCCTCACAACTTTTTTTACAAAAATGTTACACGCACGAAAAAATAGCAGAAGCGGAAATAAAAAGTTACGATAATTGTTATCCATTTATTTACCATCTTGAACATGCTAAAACTTATTATAATCAGGCTGCCATTGCACCACTTTCCATACAACCAATACTTACATTTTATGGATTCGCACAATTGTTAAAGGCTTGTCTGCTCACGATTGATCCTAACTATCCGGAATCAACTTCGATGCTTGCCCATGGGGTAACAACGAGAAAAAAGAAAAAACAACAATATGAATTTTTAAAGGACGAAGTGAAAACGCAAAAGAATGGACTTTTCACCTGCATTGCCGAGAAGTTATTTCACATCAAGCATCTGGAAGGTGAAAAGTTTTCCATGGGAACATTAATGAAGGAAATCCCAGATATGCAAAACTTTACATGGTCGGTTTCAAAGAAAAATTTCATCGCCATGTTACCATCTTTGAATGGCTTTCAATTACCTTCAGCTGTATTGGATACCTATCAGATGTCCAGCAGTCGGTTGGAAGAATTTTTGAAAGCAAAAACGAATCAAGTTTACAGTATTTCAGAAGCTCCTGGGACACTGCATTTTAAAACAGATGGCGTCCCCAATCATAATGCCACGTCCCCAATACGGTATAATTTAGCAGAAGGACAGTTCATGCTATCACTAAACAAAGATTCGTCAGCTTTTTCATTACCTGAACTTTTGATTCATTATTTGATTTCTTATAACCTTAGCATAATAGCTCGTTATGAAACAGAATGGTGGGCAGAACTGTTGAAAACCATGCCTAATGATGATTACCCCTGCATTGTTCAATTCCTTAAAATAAGCCAAGCTAAGGTGCCATTCTTAATATTTGAATGGATCAAGTCCGGAAGGTTCCACCTTTGATCCCTTCAACATCCATTTGGTGTATTGATCTGGTATTAAACGAAGAAAAAAGACCAGCCGGATGGCTGATCTTTTGAAATGGCTTGGCGGCGTCCTACTCTCACAGGGGGAAACCCCCAACTACCATCGGCGCTGAAGAG
>NZ_JBSGVZ010000038.1:0-12151 GCF_053608705.1 Peribacillus sp. NPDC055009
AGCGAAGAGGTCACACCCGTTCCCATTCCGAACACGGCAGTTAAGCTCTTCAGCGCCGATGGTAGTTGGGGGTTTCCCCCTGTGAGAGTAGGACGTCGCCAAGCTTATATTGTTCCGCAGTAGCTCAGTGGTAGAGCATTCGGCTGTTAACCGAACGGTCGTAGGTTCGAGTCCTACCTGCGGAGCCATTATTGGAGAGCTGTCCGAGTGGCCGAAGGAGCACGATTGGAAATCGTGTAGACGGGTAACCCTGTCTCAAGGGTTCAAATCCCTTGCTCTCCGCCATTTATACCTGGCCCGTTGGTCAAGCGGTTAAGACACCGCCCTTTCACGGCGGTAACACGGGTTCGAATCCCGTACGGGTCACCATTTAGACAACATATTGGAGGATTAGCTCAGCTGGGAGAGCATCTGCCTTACAAGCAGAGGGTCGGCGGTTCGATCCCGTCATCCTCCACCATTTTTCAATAACATCAAGTTGTTTCTGCATAAAGGATTGATCATTTCAGCCCATTGAAACGCTTAACACGAAAACTTGATGCATAAAAAGCAACATTATTACCGTCGCGGGGTGGAGCAGTCCGGTAGCTCGTCGGGCTCATAACCCGAAGGTCGCAGGTTCAAATCCTGTCCCCGCAATCTATGGTCCCGTGGTGTAGCGGTTAACATGCCTGCCTGTCACGCAGGAGATCGCGGGTTCGATTCCCGTCGGGACCGCCATTTTTATTGTTTGGCTCAGTAGCTCAGTCGGTAGAGCAAAGGACTGAAAATCCTTGTGTCGGCGGTTCGATTCCGTCCTGAGCCACCATAGTAGTGCCGGTGTAGCTCAACTGGTAGAGCAACTGACTTGTAATCAGTAGGTTGGGGGTTCAAGTCCTCTTGCCGGCACCATGTTTCATCCATATGCGGAGGGGTAGCGAAGTGGCTAAACGCGGCGGACTGTAAATCCGCTCCTTAGGGTTCGGCAGTTCGAATCTGCCCCCCTCCACCATCTTTATTACAGGGGTATAGTTTAAAGGTAGAACAGAGGTCTCCAAAACCTCCAGTGTGGGTTCGAGTCCTACTACCCCTGCCAATTTAAATCCTATAATGGCGATTGTGGCGAAGTGGTTAACGCACCTGATTGTGGTTCAGGCATTCGTGGGTTCGATTCCCATCAGTCGCCCCATTTAATAAAATATGATATAATGATTACAACGTTAATGGGCTATAGCCAAGCGGTAAGGCAACGGATTTTGATTCCGTCATGCGAAGGTTCGATCCCTTCTAGCCCAGCCATATGCGAAAGTAGTTCAGTGGTAGAATACAACCTTGCCAAGGTTGGGGTCGCGGGTTCGAATCCCGTCTTTCGCTCCAAAAACGTTGGCGGCATAGCCAAGCGGTAAGGCAGAGGTCTGCAAAACCTTTACCACCGGTTCGATTCCGGTTGCCGCCTCCAACAAACATGCCGGTGTGGCGGAATTGGCAGACGCGCACGACTCAAAATCGTGTTCCTCTGGAGTGCCGGTTCGACCCCGGCCACCGGTATCAAAAGAAGTCGCCTTAAATGCGGTGACGTCAGCGTTCTCTACTTCGGTAGGGAACGTTTTTTATTTGCGTAAATTACACGACTCGACGTAAATTATCGTACGCAGTCAATCGTGTGCGTAGTATCGCTAACTAATCGGAATGAGGCGATATTTATGGCACGTCGTAATAATCAGCTTAATCAACGCGAAATGAAAGTTATCCAATCCGAAGTAATCCACGATAGTTTCAACTTTGACGAACTCTTCATGCTATTCCTTCAAGACGGAAATCTGCGTAATTTGCGTCCTCATACATTAACCTATTACTCTAACGAATTAATGTCGTTTAGGAAGGCCTTAGAAAAGCTAGAACTCGACACAACGCCGGCGAAGATTAAACCGGATCATATTAATCAATTTATTATCTACTCGAAGGATGTTCTGGAGTTAAAGATTGTTTCGATTAATACAAGGCTTAGGGCGATAAGAGCGTTCTTTAATTTCGCGTATAAGCACAGCTATATCTCGAAGAATCCCTTCGCTAACATTCAGCTACTTAAAGACCGGCGGACGGTTATAGAAACGTTTACTCGCGAACAAATACATAAGCTACTTAAATCTACAGACTTAAGGACTTTTACTGGCGTACGAGATTATACAATAATGCTGCTGTTACTCGAAACAGGCGTCAGGGCATCGGAATTGATTGGTATAGAAACGGATGATATACGGTGGGAAGACTCGATGATCCTTATACGCAATACTAAGGGGCATCGTGAGAGATTAGTGCCTTTTCAATCGAAGATGAGGGCTCAGCTAAAGAAGTATCTTTCTATCCGTGGTAAGTGTGAAACGGATGCTCTGCTTGTGACCATGGACAATACTGCGCTTTCTAAACGCCAATTACAAAACAGAATTTCTTATTATGGGGAAAAGTCCAAGATCAAAAATGTACGGTGCTCTTGTCATACGTTTCGTCATACCTTTGCGAAGATGGCTGTTAAACAAGGTGCTGGCATCTTTGAACTGCAGCAAATACTAGGGCATACCTCTATGGAAATGGTTAGAATATACGTCAATTTATATAGTGATGATGTTAAAGAAAAGCACAAAGAATTTTCACCTTTAAAGTATCTACTATAAAAATAAAAAAAGAGCGCCGGTTGCTGGTAACAACCGTACGCCCCGCACTGATATTGATTACATATAGTTTACTGAAAAAAATTGCCTTTTACAAGGCTTATTCAGTTATGCCTATTTCGGATACTATAATCGCGGGCTGCGTCTCTTTTACGAAAGGGATCTAGAATCATGTCGAAAATAAGAATAGTAACTATGTCCATGTCTACAAACGAAATAACAATCGAAGCAGAACACGCTGGCAACATCGCTTATTACAGATCACTATCTCAATTTGATTCGCTCGAATCATTCAACGAACACTACCGGAATCTTACATATACATACGCAGAGCTACTCGACCAAAAGCCGTCTTTCAAGGCGATATTAAAGGCTTTATTTGATAGCGCCCCTAGTACATTCGGAGTCCCGTTCATGAAGCGTGAGACACTAGCGGAGAAGGCAGGCGTATCCCTACGATCCGTCGGTAACTTCCTAAAGGTTTCTGCCGACACTTTCGGAATTACAACACTTAAGCAGCTCGGTAAAAAGGACAAGCGTTACGGTGGATATGCGTATCTAGTTTACGTGTTTTCTCCCTTATCAAATTTACGAACGCATCCATCGAATGAGGTTATCGAAGCACCTTCCGAAAATGAAGATTGCACAGCGTCTTGCACGGCGTCTTTGCACAGCGTTAAGATGCCGAAAGCCCTGAAGCCCCAAGCGTTAGAGGCTCCTATTTTGGCTCCGAATCAAGATTCTTTTAATCAAGCTTCTCCTTCGGAAATAAAAGATATTAAATACAAAGTACAAGACACCGTCGGTAAGCAAATAACAAATATCGAATATATTTCTCCTTTCGATAAGGACATCGATATACTACTAACCGGATACGAAATACTAGAAAAAATCCAAATTCAAAAAACAATCGAAAAGACTTTAAAGAAACGTAATCTATTATTTGCTAAAGCGAAAATGTCCGTATTGAAAGCGCTAGAAACTTTAGTGTATTTCCAACGACAGGCTAATCGCGGTCTATTCGCATTCAAAAAAGGTATTCATGCATTTCTAACTTATAATCTTAATCTAGCAATCGATGAAGAAGACGAAATAAAGGCAAACGAAGAGTACGACCAAGCTATGGGGGACTTATATTCTACCTACAACGAAGAAGATAACGAAGACTTTTTTAATTGGGGAATAAGAACAACAGTCGCAGGCAAAGGTAGTAACAGGGATGAAGATTTTTTCGCTAATTCTTATGCGTCCATGTCTATTAAAGTTTAGGCTCTTTTATATAATGCTGTTGATTTTTTTAAAAGAAGGGTATTAAATGATCCCCCGTGAACCACCTTTGTTGGTTACGTCGATCTGCGATACCAGCCCCTAATTTGAATTTTTATGAAAATCACTAAAAGTTAGCTAAAAGGCACTATTACTATACAGAGTATTTTTCTAGTTAAAAGAGGACACCAAACGACGATATAAATCAACCATTCAGTATCCTTTAGTGAAAATAATCATATTGATATAACTGAAACAAATAATGCAATGAGTGCAATTAATAACGAGAATATAGTTAATGTTAACATTACTCTTTGTCGTTTATAATCAATAATTGTATTTAAAAAAGCAGTTTGATTATCTAATTCATGTTTTACATTTTCAAACAAACTCGTTAAATTAGCAAACCTTTCTTTAACTGAAGATGTTATCCTTTCAGGAATATTTTTTTTACTCCCCCATTCATTATATGACTTAAAGAATATTGAATTATAATCTTTAATAAAGTATTTATATAAATTATCATTCATATCCCTTTTGATACGGTTTACATACAAGTAGTCTTTTTCCATTTTAATTCTTAATTTTGTTAACTTAGAAAACTTCGAGTACTTAGTTATTCTTTTGGAGTTTATTTTATCGTATATGTTTTTATGTTTCAGTGTTCTTTTTTCTAATATTTCAGTTAGATTATTTAGAGAAAGTAACTGTAGTAAGCCTTTTGATAAATCTTCCATAATTAATCTAACGGAAGTATCAAAACCAATGCCTTTATTTATATCGTAATTTACTCTATTAAATAATAATTTTAGAGTCATATCTTTGGACGCATTCCCTGGATGGGTAAAGTAAGTTTCAACATCTCCATCGAAATTGATTTCATTTATCTTGTAATTATCTACCCCGATAGATGCAAATTGTATATCTCTTCTCTTTAGATAATCTTGACTTTTAGTCATTTTATACACTTCAATCGATGGGTTAACAGAACCTAACTTAGCAAAGAAAAGTGGAAGTTCTTTTAATAGATATCTGGTAATTCTCCACTTTAACTCAAGAAATAAATCTTCGATAACTAATGTCTTATGAGTCCCCTTATTATAGGTAGTATAAATCCATTTTTTAATATTAAAATAATCTTTTATATACCGCGGGATCATTAAGCGATGGTATCTTTTATCTGCATCGCTATTTATCATATTATTTAATTCATCTTGAAATTTTTCTGATGGAACTACTCTAAAGTATATAGTGACAAACGAATAGGTAGTTGAAGAGATACTGATTTTTATTTTTTTACATATTTCAGACATCTTTTTATCTTTAATATTAATATCAAATAGAGGACACCAGCTTCCGTAATCAAGTTCAGAATTTAATTGATTGAAAAATGTATCGATATTAGATGGATTATTATAGGGACTAAAATTATTACTATTTTGTTTATAAAGCTTATGTAGACCCTTTCTAAGTTTTTCAAAATCCTCCACAAATATAATATCGCTAAATATAATAGAATCTAGGTTGAAATTTTCAATAATTTCCGGTTTACTAAGATCAGGATTCATTGAACTCATTGATTCCAAGAAATCGCGATTGTTATCATTTTCAACGTTTTTAATATGAGAATAAAAATTTATGAGATTCCTACCGAATTTTTTTCTATACTTACCCTTAACATAATCTTTTTCCCTAGTAGCAGGGTTTCTTATTTTCAAAAATCTTCCTCCTCATTAACGCTTAATCCGTTTTATCTTTATTTAATAATTATTAATATCAGTCTTCTCTTGTTCCGCAGCTTTAGCCTTACCACCACAAGTAACAATGGGGAAATCGTCGTTCATATTAGATTATATCGATAACTGTTTCGTCGCTAAATAAACATTTATTTGAAATTATACCATGATTGTTTAGTGATTTTTACCTATAAAATCAAATATTTGTAAATTAATATGGATGTATTTTACCAAATAGTTATTTAATGGGCTTGAATAAGTAAATGTAAAACTAAAAAAAAGAAAAAGAACGGATACCCGTCCAAGTTCCGCAGATCTTTAGTTTATTCTCGTTCAGATGCGATGTATCCCCGGATCCTTCTTAGCTCTGCATTACCGAATCGATATTGCTTTCCGCGTAGTTTCCCGTCTATAAAGTACTCGGCCGTTATACGGATACGATCCGAGTATGAACGCTTAATACTTTGCATTATCTTTGGGTTTTCGGTATAAAAAGCGAAGCTGCGTGTTTCTAATTGCCAGTATTCGGACATTATTTCGACCTCCTTTCGCTATCTTGAGCACTTTTCTTTTGCTCTCGGAAAAGTTAGCGTTTAGAAGGTCGGACTTGTTACATATACGGTAATGTTTTAGGAAATACAGGCGATTCTAGCTATTCGTTTATTGATGCGAAGGTATTAGTATTCGAAGGGGGCAAAAGAGCTCTATCGTGCTTCTACGAGGGAATCTATTAGTTGTTATAAAACAAAGCTACGAAAAAGGGATGTCGAATAAATTCGTGTAACTTTCGCAGTATAACGACATGAGTTTTCTGTATATGTTGAAAACCCTTGCGGCTCAAGGCATAGCGTCATCGAATAAGTATATATCAATGTTAAGAAAAGTTAACATTCGACTACATTTCGAAGGTATTCGGCAGTTTGTAACCTACTTAAGAGTTCAGACCAAGAGGGCTTCTCAAACTCATAGGGTTTTTCTTTTAATAGAATATATTGTCATAATATTAGTAATATATGGTATATTTATACTAGATTAATTAGAAGGGAGGGATTATTTTGACAGATGTAAAAGTTTCTCCAACTCCTATTCAACGAAATAGTTTAGATGTCGCAATGGAACTTACTCAAATGCATAAGCAATTAGTGGGCATGGGTTTTGAGTCAACAGACATTGCGCAAACATATGCAGGTTACTACGCTTTGGCACAGACTTTGCAAAGAAAGTCGGTGGATAGCCTTAGTGGTTTAGTTTCAGATGAAATTCTTGCTGTTATTCGCCGTAGTGAATCTCCTTATTAATTAAATAATAAGCTAGTAAAGAAGATCGGGGATTTTTTCCTCGTCTTTTTTTATTTTTACTTCAAATGGGACACAATGTAATTAAGTCTCATTCGAAAAATGCCAATCGTCCTTACTCCGACAAGGGCTCAAGGCGATTCAGTAGTATATTATAGAAAGAATCTTGTTTTTGAATGGGACATAACTTATAATGAGGTTATATTGAGTCTCATTACAGATTGGACGGAGGATTTTTTAATTGGAATTTGTAGAGCCGATTCGTGACCGAAATAAAATCGCAGCAATGAAAAAACTACTCGCAGGAAGCCCGAGGGATCACTTGCTATTTACTATCGGTATCAACACGGCTTATCGTGTATCAGATTTACTCTCTATGCGATATAGCGACGTGATGGATTCAAACGGGAAACTCTTCCCGCATTTTAAGCTGAGGGAAACCAAAACGAAGAAAAATAGTAAAGTCTCAATGACAAAGGGAGTTCAGAAAGCGTTAACTGATTACATAAAAGATAACTACAAAGGAAATCCCGACGACTATCTTTTCCAGAGTCGTAAACGAGATAAGGACGGCAATTCACAGCCAATAAACCGAAAGTCAGCATGGAGGATTATTCAAGAAGCTGCGGAGCAACTCGGAGAAAAAAACATCGGCTCTCACAGTCTTCGGAAAACCTTCGCATATCATGCTTACCAGAACGGAACGGACATCGTTTTACTTCAAGACATGCTTAATCACTCGAGCTCGTCCGTGACATTGCGTTACATCGGGATTACACAGGATGAAAAGGATAGAGTAGTACAGGCGTTAGATTTATAGGGCGGCACAGAGATGCGGCTCTTTTTTTATGGCCTAACATACCGTCATTATAGGGTTATACAGGGTAATAAGGGGCGATAGACCTTGTGGCATGCCTCTAGTGCGTATACGGGTAATAGATATTCGGTGTAAGTCTCTAAGCAAAGTAAGGAGCTTTACCTCTTCGGATATACATAGGTTTATATATCCACCGCATAGTGTATATGGTCTTATAGTAAGACACAGGGTTACGACTATCTTTCGTATTGGTCAAACTTCACTTTGTCAGCGGAACAGAGAGGATCTCTAGAGGATTGTTCTTTCTCGAACTAACGAGATCAAACAGCGTTCTTTTATACATGAATCTATTCATCGAATGCAACGAATGGACAACGTAATAATGCGGATTTAATGAGTGTATAAATGTAATGAACAAACAATCGAATGAATCAATACGATTAATCATTGATACTAAAGGATTCATGAAATATAAGAAATGTAACTCTTCGCTGTTGTGTTACGTATTGTATGCACAAATCTCGCATGAAAATGCACGGAAGGGCGGGCCGAAAGCTCCGGAAATCATTTTCCCCAGAGCCGGGGCCCAAAAAAAAACCGTTACTACTGTATATATTTAGCGCAATCATTTTTTTTACTCGGGGGGTAAAACGATCCCACCACGAAGCAGCAGCTCGTGAAATTTTCGCTAGTAAAAAAATATCTCAGGGTGTCGCATATATCTATAAGTCGAGGGTGATATTGAAAAGAAGTCGTATGGTAGATTTGTTGATGAGGTAGTGTGAAAAAAAGGGAGAGTGGGTCGAGTCACTCATCCGGACAATTAAATAAATTTTGTTGTTATCACCTTCTGATCTTTGAAATCCTTTTGAAATTATTAAACTTTCTTTCTAAAGTGCTAATTCTTAGTTCTAATGGTATATCGCTAGGTTGTTCAGATGGTGTATCTTGAATTTGACTTTTTTCCGCCTTGCTTACCCAGTCCCTTAGTGTTCGGGGTCTTAATCCAAAAATATCGGCAGCTATGTTTATATCCACCCCATCCATTTCCGCAAATCTTATCATATACTCTTTTTGTACTCCGCCTATCTTCTTCACACTAATGTCCCTCCTAGTAATTATCTTTCGAATAAGTATACAAATAAAAACAGAAAATTAAATCTTTTCTTTAAAATTAATCTCCTAGGTTATGTCATTTTTGTGAATGAAACAAGTAAATAATCCTTTTTTTTCTGAAAAAGAGTTTTGATTGTAAATTGTAGGGTCAATCCCGACCAATAACAGCTTTTTATGGGGTCAATTCCGACCAGTTGAAAAGAGGTCTAGGACTTAGAGCCATAAGGGTTTGAGAGGTTTTTGGTGCGCTGAGTATTCTTTTTTCTTAGAAAATAAAAACAAACATTACAGTCGAATAAATTCTCCTGTTATCGCATCAAGGATATATCTATATCACGTTATTGTAAGAGAATGCGAGAAAAAATGATAATTACTTAGTGATTGCAAGGGTGAAAGCCCGTAGCTGGGCGAAGCCCAAAGAATGGAATTGAATTAATGAACGAAGAGCCTTCGAAAGGGGCTCTTTTTTTGTGGTTACATGTCGCAAATAAGGTATTACTTTCGCTAATGGATAAGAGGGCAAGAGCCTTTATCACGAAAGGAGAGAACGCCAATGGAAAGAAGAAGAGTAGGTCTCATAGATTTGGAAACGAAAGAATTACTCCAAGAAATTCGTCCCAAAACCAAGCAACAACTGCTTTACGGAGCGAAGAAAAATGCTATCAGAGAATATAGATCAAAAGGGGGGCGTAATTTTATCGCATGCTTTCCGCAAGAGCTCAGAAAAATTAATCATGAAATAACTCTTATCGAGGCGGGGGCAGCCATGCGACTACTCGGTTATCTTCGATGGAATGAGAATGGGAGGCTTATAGACAAGGGCAAATCGCTGACGGTAAAAGATCTCTCGAAAATTTTCGGAAAGGGACTAACTGCGACTAAGGACATTCTTAAACGTCTTGAATCGTTCGACCTCGTCGGTAGGGCAAGAGATGGAAAATCAAATGCGTTCTTTATCAACCCTCGCTTCTTTCAGTTTGGAGGTGGAATCAAAACGAAGGACTATACGAAGCTCTTTATTGTAAAGTCTCGAAACCTTGTGGAAGAGCTTTCTATTCAAGAAGCAGGTTTACTTTGGAAAGTAATACCGTATTTTCATTTCGCTACATACTATCTATGTGAGAATTATACGGAAAAAGATGCGCAGATAATCAGACATATGTCGCGAGAAACGCTCGCGTCCCATATAGGGCACGACAGAAAAACCGTGGGAAAACTTATGAGCGGGCTTAATAAAAAGGGAGCAGTACTCATTACGCAAGCAAACGGATCAAGAAGGTATCTCATCAATCCGGATCTTATTTACCGTAAGATACTCGATAAAGATGTATACACGCGTAGTGTAAGGGAGTTATTTAAGCAACATGAGGAACTCATCAACAAAGAAAGATAACAAAAAAGGGAGGAGGGCTTTACCAACGAGGAAAAAAGATGATATGTCCTCCGCCGACTCTTCTATAATGCGTATCTCATGTAGAATCGTCGAGCCGTCTATTAAATATCGATGAGTTTCTTCTATTATATAAGGACCGACGTCTTGTCGATCTTCCGTGCGAAGAAGTACTTCGAATTGAAGTCGTCAGAGTGCTTCCGGTAAAAATATTTCTGGCAGAGTACAATAAAAGGGCTCTAGACCGCTATATAAGAGAGAGGGTATTTACCCTTTCTCCTCCTGCTTTTCTTCTCCTGTCTCCGCAGAGTACAGAATAATTACTTCCTTAGGCTATTTATATTTACTCTGCGGGATCTCCTAAAGGAATATGGAATTATTTTTTCGTATATTGGTACTAAAATTTCCGTTAAAAAGGAGGCTATTAATGCATATAACACACGACGAGTTACGGCTATTCCGTAATTTACATGGCGCAACGCTTAAGCAGGTCGCTGAGAAAACTGGATTTTCACCAACATCGATTCTGCGTTACGAGCGTGGGGAGAGACTTATCCCGCAAGGCTTTGCAAAAATCTTTTTTGAGCACTTCTCAGTTACTCCGAATTTTAAGACGGACGTAATGCTGCTCAGAGCCATCATAAGGAACAACAAAAAACTTATTAAAAACTAGGAGGAAACCATTAATGAAGATTCAAGATATGAAAGATCTTATCGAATACATCAACGGAGAGCAGCATGCTACGACTCGCTATTTCCGTGAACAGATAATAGAACCCTTTCGTGAGAAAAAAGCAACTATAAACCGTTCTAGAGACTTAAGCGACGAGGGTAAACGAAATCAAATAGGAAAGCTACAATCAGTCTATGAAAGAAAGGCCCTTGAGTTAAGCCGTGATCTACATGCAGATACGAAGAAAACGGCACTCGCAATAAAACAAGCTGCGGAGCAACTACTCGTTAGTGGACTTGAGCCCGTAGACTCGCATAAAAAAGCTCTCTTCGACCAAAAAGTCGAAAAGCTAGAGGCAGCCGTTAAATTCGCTGTGACACCGAAGCGAGCTTCCGACGCACTACAAGAGCTTTTATCCCTTGCGGATGAACCTACCTTAGCGAATGAGATAAAAGGCAAGATTCTCATTCTCTCCGACTACGTGATCGGTATGTCGAACCCTGCCGATCGTCCTGCGATAAGAAAAGAACTGGGACACCTTTACAACGCAGCATCTAGACAGGCAATGCCGGAGGGAAGCAAGGAAGCGGCGAACATCCTAGAAACGGCGGATCGACTACTTAATTCCTCAGGCATCTCACAACCAGTTGCGACCGCACTTCGTGAGATTTCAATCCAAGCATCGACCTTCATCTATAATCCGGAGGAGAGGCTCACTCTTATAGGCGCAGCAGTTCAGCAAGATAACGGAATGCAGGAGTTTTAGAGGCTCGCAGAAAAGTAGAAAAGAGCCCGAGCAAAAAGGGGAATATCGGAATAAAAAGAACGGGGGAGCCTTGAGCTCTCCTTTTTTTTGTATTCGCGTGTATCAACCTACGAGGCCTCTTTGCTTTACAATGTGAAGGCGTAAAATAACAATTCGGAGGCGGAAATTACGTGACGAGTTAGACACTATCTAGAAAGAAGTTTTGTGATGTCGGATAGATGCGGGGTACGCTCAAATAGCAAAGCCAAGCCAATCAGCGACGAAGAGTTGTAACGTGGACTGAACGAACTAAACGAAATGCTGAACTAGGAATATCGATTGCTATACCCGATGATTAGTTTTTTTATTGCCGTTAGGTAATCTTGATTTTTTATTAAAGGATATTGTTGATTTTTTTGTAGAACTACGTGGCTTTTGGTTGAATAACATATATATATATATAAT
>NZ_JBSGVZ010000039.1:0-11201 GCF_053608705.1 Peribacillus sp. NPDC055009
GACATAATCATATATTATATGATATATTTTCGGAAGTGATTACATACTATTTTTGAGCAGGATTCTATAAACAACAATTAAAGAGTATTGATGGGCAGGCAAAATCTTAAGTTTAAAATGGAAGCGCTTTATGCTTGCCGTTTTCTTGATTGAAATTTATTGAATTAGCAGAAATAACTGTGAAGTGAAAAAATGTGATCGTTATTTTTCAAAGGAGGAATCTTCAATGAGCACATCGCTAAGTAGAAAAAATGCATTTTATGGCCATTTCATAAATGGGCAATGGATATCCGATCAACATACAATCGCTGTTATGAACAAATATAACAAAGAAGAAATTGCTCAGATTGGCAGGGCATCCCGCGAAATTGTTTCTGAAGCGGTGACCAATGCATTGGAAACCTTTAATACGAGAAAGCTAGATTCCAATCAACGCTACGAGATTCTAATGCGTGCTGCGGGTATCTCTAAAGAGAGAAAAGAAGAGCTGGCGATGATTCTGGTTCAGGAAGTCGGTAAAGTATTGAAGGATGCCAGAGGGGAAATCGATAGAGGAATCCAAACGATGATAGCTTCAGCAGAAGAAGCAAAACGGATTGCCGGTACAGGTGTTCCTTTGGGGCAGTCTGGAAACGACAATAAGATGGCTTTCACCATCAGGGTTCCTGTTGGAGTTATCGGTGCGATCACCCCGTTTAACTTCCCGTTCAATCTCACCATCCACAAGGTGGCTCCTGCGTTGGCAGCGGGTAATACAATCGTGTTGAAGCCGGCTGAAATGACGCCGCTCATTGCATGCAAGATAGCAGAAATCTTTTCCGAAGCTGGATTGCCCGCAGGTTTCCTGAATGTGGTTAATGGGTTTGGGCAGGAAACAGGTCAATACCTTTTGGAGGATGAACGAATTGCGATGTTCACTTTTACAGGGAGTCCCGGCGTAGGCCGGCACATTAAGAGCAGTACGGGAATTCGTAAGGTTACTTTGGAATTAGGAAATAACTCCCCAAATATCATTCACAAGGATGTCCCTGATTTAGACAGAGCAGTTGAGCTCTGTGTCACGCGAGGGTATGTGAATGCCGGGCAAGCCTGCATCTCTGTGCAACGCATCTACGTTCATAGAGATATCTGCGATGTGTTTGTAGAAAAGGCAGTCAAGGTGGCACAGGGCTTGAAGGTTGGTAATCCGGAAGATTCTTCGACGGACATTGGTCCCATGATTTCCGAGAAAGAAGCCAGGCGTGCGGAAGAATGGATCCAGGAAGCTAGTCGTCTCGGGGCCAAAGTGGTATATGGAGGGAAAAGGCGGGATTCGATTCTAGAACCTACTATATTAATAGATGTGAAACCTGAAATGAAGGTAGTCTGCCAGGAAGTGTTCGCGCCGGTGATCAGCATCATTCCTTTCGATAACATCGAGGAGGCTTTCCGTCAGGCCAATGATACGAAGTTCGGCTTACAAGTTGGTTTATTTACATCCGATATCACTTTAGCGATGCGGGCATCACAGGAACTCCATTTTGGCGGTGTGATCATCAATGATGTTTCTACATTCCGTGCCGACATCATGCCGTATGGCGGCGTGAAGGACAGCGGAATTGGCAAAGAAGGACCGCATTATGCCGTGCAAGAGATGACAGACGAAAAACTTGTCGTCATCAATCTTTAAACTTGGGAGGTAAGGGATATGAGAAACACATGGGATTTTTATTCTACCGAAAGAATCGTATTTGGAAACGGGGCAATCGGGCAATTGGATTCAATCCTGCAAAGGTTAAAGGCGAAAAACATTTTGCTTGTTACTGACCCAGGGATTAAAAACGCTGGTATCGTGGACAGAATTTCATCGTTGTTGGAGCAAGCAAATTACGAAACAGTTATCTATGACCAGGTCGTACCGGAGCCGCCTGTTGATTCGGCGATGGACTGTTATAAGTTTGCTAAATCTCAAATGGATATTGATGCAGTAATTGGCCTTGGTGGAGGAAGCAGCATTGATATGGCGAAGATTGTCGCTTTGTTGGTCGCCCATGGCGGACATCCCCTGGACTATTATGGCGGGGAAAACCAGGTTCCTGGACCAATCGCCCCTCTTGTAGCGATTCCGACGACTGCTGGAACTGGTTCAGAAGTGACATCTGTAGCGGTGTTGACCGATGTGGAAAATAACCTGAAAGTTGGTATCTCGGATAATTACCTAAGACCAACCGTTGCTCTGCTTGATCCAGAATTAACGTTAGGGCTTCCCGCTTATGTAACAGCTTGTTCCGGAATTGATGCTTTATCACATGCGATAGAGGCATACACAGCCAAACCTTCTGCATATATCCAGGCAGAAGGAAGCATTTTATTCCAAGGTTCAATCCCCATAAGCGATGCACTCGCCTACAGAGCTATTGAATTGATTGCAAAAAACCTGCCGCTTGCGGTGCAGCAAGGGAGCAATCTCGAGGCACGTTCCAATATGCTAATGGGTAGCCTGCTTGCTGGAATGTCCTTTTCAAATGCAGGTACAGCAGCAGCCCATGCATTGGCTTACCCAATTGGAGGGCTTGTGAAGTCGCCGCATGGAGAGGTGACCGGGCTCTTGCTTCCATATGTCATGGAATATAATGCAGCTGTAGAAACAGAAAAAATGGTGAGGATTTCCCAGGCATTCAATGTGAACTCGGATGACCTCTCCGATAAGGAAGCCGCTTTGGCTGCTTCAAAAGCTGTGCTTACCCTGCTTGGGGAAATTGGACTGCCTACAAAGCTGACGGAGATTGGGATCAAAGAAGAGGATATTCCCGAAATTGCTGAGAAAACCCTCCAAATCGATCGCCTGATTCGGAATAACCCAAGAATGCCAACCCAGCACAGTTTAGAAGAATTACTTAGAAAAGCTTTATAGATTGCTTGTAAAGGAACGGTGTCCCTGGAAGGTTAAGCATCATAACCATTCATGATGGATCTGCAGACCGGGGCTGAAAGGATTTCACCATCTAATAGAATATTAATGGAGAGGAAGATGAAAATGTCTCTTATGCCTTTTACATATAGTATGCCGACACGGGTGGAGTGCGGTAACGGAATATCTGGAAAAACAGGGGAGCTAATTAGGGATTTAGGTGTATCGAGTGTGCTGATCGTAACAGATAAAGGGGTTAGAGGAGCAGGTCTCTTACAAGGCATTGAAAAATCCCTTGCTTCGGCAAACCTTTATTTTGAGATTTACGATGAGGTGGAGCCTAATCCATCAGCTCAAACAATCCAACAGGGGACAGTGTATCTTAAGCAACAAAAGATGGAGGCGGTTCTGGCTGTAGGCGGAGGAAGCAGCATTGACACTGCCAAGGGCATCGCGGCAATGGCTACTAATCCCGGCCATATCCTGGATTATGAAGGAGTTGGAAAGATTTCCAATCCCCCGCTCCCGATCGTAGCAATCCCGACTACGGCTGGAACTGGCAGTGAAGCTACTAATTCGACAGTGGTAACGAATAAGGAAACCTCTTTTAAATTAGGTGTACTTAGTTCACTTCTGTTTCCAAAGCTAGCTATATTGGATCCTGCCCTTACATTGAATTTGCCTCAAGAGATTACTGCAGCTACTGGTATGGATGCTCTTACTCATGCAATTGAATCTTACACCTCCAAATCTGCCAACCCTGTCAGCAAGGCTTTCGCGATGCAGGCCATTAAGATGATCGGTGAAAATTTAACACGATCGTACTTTGTGGGAACGGACATGGAAAGCAGAGAAAACATGCTTGTAGCCTCCTTGTTAGCTGGTGCAGCCTTTTCACAATCCCGACTGGGTAATGTACACGCCATTTCTCATACATTTGGAGGAGTCTTTAATATCCCGCATGGCATCGCAAATGCAGCACTATTGCCATTCGTCATGAGATTCAATCTTCCGGCATGTGAGGATCAGTATAGAGAAATTGCGATAGCTTTAGGAATGGATGTAAGCGGTTTATCCAATACACAAGCAGCCGAAAAAGCAATCGAAACTATCATCGAAATGAATCGGAGTATGAATATTCCTCTAAATATTAAAGAGCTTGGAGTCTCATTGGACGTTTTACCGAAATTAGTGGAAGATTCCATGCGAAGCGGTAACGTGGTCGTTAATCCAAGACTGACGAAGGCATCGGATATCCAACTGATTATAGAGAAGGCTTATGAGGGTGACTTTGAAGGATTTAATAATGGTAATCGAAATGCAAGCAGTGCAAAAAATTCAGAAACAGCCATCGTGAATGTATAAAAACCATTCAATTTGAAAATCACCTGGAATTTCAGGGGATTTCGAATCAGTTTCCCCTTTTTAACTTTTTTCGGACACATGGATTTCCCGCAGTATTTTTCTACCTGAATATAATTATCTAATGAGGTGACGTATGAAAAAGACCAATGGAAGATGGCTTGTAGTGGTACTCCTTTTCGTCGCAACAACAATCAATTATATGGATAGGGCAATTCTTGGCATTGCAGGACCCTCGATGATGAAGGATCTTTCGCTTTCGGCAGTAGAATTCGGGATATTGGGGTCAGCGTTCTTTTGGTCGTATGCCTTAATGCAGATCCCGGTCGGCGTAATCGTTGATAAATTGGGGGCACGCTTAACGTATTCGATTGCCATCGTTTGGTGGTCGCTCTGTACGGTGTTTACTGGAATGGGACGTTCGCTTGGCGGACTGATCGGTATCCGCGTTTTAATGGGAATCGGAGAGGCTCCAGCGTTTCCAACTAATACGCGCGTTATTTCAGACTGGCTGCCGTCACACGAACGGGGCATTGCAAACGGGATATTTAATTCTGGTACAGCTATCGGGATTGGCATAACGACACCCATTTTAGCATGGATCATCCAGACTTGGGGATGGCAAGCATCCTTTGTGGTAATTGGATCCATCGGTTTTGTATGGCTGGCATTCTGGTTATTCTTTTTCAAAAACCATCCAGAGCAAAGTAAGATTGCAAACGAGGCCGAAGTAGCCTATATCAAAGGGGAGCAAACTCAAACAGAAAAAGCGACGACACTAAACATCTCACCATTTAAATTCTTAAAATTCAGAAGTGTTTACCCTATGTTATACGGCTTGTTTGCCCATAACTATCTTACGTATTTAATGATGACCTGGCTTCCCACTTATCTTGTAGTCGAAAGGCAAATGACTCTTTTAAAAGCCGGTTTTTTTACGATGCTACCTTGGATTATGTCCTTTCTGGGAAATATTTTAGGAGGGGTGTTGTCGGATTTCTTAATTAAAAGAGGCTGGAATTCCATCAAAGCAAGAAAAACTGTTTTAACCATCGGCATGCTTTTTCCATTAGCCATAATACCGACTATCTATACAGACAGTGCCATAATGGCACTTACGTATATCTCGATAGCAATCGGCGGTGAAGGATTGGCTGCGGGCATTCTCTGGGCCACTGTTTCGGATGTTGCTCCAAAGGGTGCGGAAGGAAAGCTTGCAGGGCTGCAAAACTTCGTGGGGAACCTCGCTGGCTGGATAGCTCCAGTCGCAACAGGGATCTTAATAGCGAAGTTCAATAATTTCAATATAGCCCTGATCATACCTGTAGTCATTTGCCTTATTGCTGCTGTGGGGTATACCTTCGTTCTTAAAAATGAAAGGATTTCCATTAACACGGATATTGACGGGGGAACTAAAGTTTCAGGACTCTAATCTTTTTGTGTATATAATGAAGCGTTTGCAAATTCAACGAAAAAAGGAGATATATTCATGCTGAAAACTAGTGGATTAGTCAATTTATCTGAACTGAAAATGTATGTGAACGGTGAATGGACTGCAGCACTTAACGGAGAAACTTTACCAGTAACAAATCCATCAACAGGGAAAGTGGTTGCAAGGATTCCAAATGGAGGACGCCAAGAAACGCATGCGGCCATTGCAGCTGCTGAGGAAGCGTTTAAAACCTGGTCAAAACTGACAGCACAGGAACGCAGTAAATATCTAAAGAAATTGCATGACCTTATGCATGAATATAAAGATGAATTAGCAGAAATCATGAGTATGGAAATGGGCAAGCCCTTAACGGAAGCCCGGGGTGAAGTGGATTTTGCTGCAAGCTACCTGGAATGGTTTGCTGAAGAAGGACGCCGGATTTATGGGGAAACGATCCCTGCTTCTGCTGCAAATAAAAGGCTATCGGTGATTCGCCAGCCGATTGGAGTGGTCGCTTCCATTACCCCTTGGAATTTCCCGTTGGCCATGATGACGCGGAAAGTAGGACCTGCCATGGCCGCTGGATGTACAGTCATTGTCAAGCCTGCAAAACAATCTCCTATTAGTGCGTTAGCGTTTGGTAAATTGGTGGAAATGGCGGGAGTGCCTGCTGGAGTGGTCAGTATCGTAACAGGGAGTGCCGGACCTATATCGGATGAAATTTTTGAAAATCCGGTAGTAAGGAAAATTTCTTTTACAGGATCTACTGAAGTAGGCAAATTGTTGGTTACCAAGTCAGCCCCGCAGCTCAAGAGACTTTCCCTTGAGCTTGGAGGACACGCGCCGTTCATCGTCTTTGAGGATGCTGATTTGGAAGCCGCAGCAGCTGGTGCCGTTGCAAGCAAGTTCAGGAACACCGGACAAACGTGCGTATGCGCAAATCGAATTTACGTCCACCGTTCTGTCATCAATAAATTCTCTGCACTTTTTGTTGAAAAGGTACAAGCTCTAAAAGTTGGAAATAGCATCGATCCAACCGTTGAAGTCGGGCCTCTTGTCAGCAGTGATGGCCTGGAAAAGGTAGAGGAACATGTACAAGATGCCTTGGAAAAAGGTGCCAGCCTTCTTTGTGGCGGACAAAGAGTTGAAGGGGAATTGGCTGATGGATTATTCTATGAACCGACCGTTCTGGGTGGAGTGAACAAGGATATGCTCATCACATACCAGGAAACATTTGGACCGGTCGCACCAATCATCCCGTTTGATACAGAAGAAGAGGTGATCGAGCTTGCCAACAATACAGAGTACGGGCTGGCCGCTTATTTTTACACACAGAATATAAGCAGAGGAGTCAGGGTATCCGAAGCTCTGGAGTTCGGCATCATCGGATACAACGACGCCATTCCCACCGTTGCACAAGCCCCATTTGGCGGCATGAAAGAAAGCGGCATGGGGAGGGAAGGCGGCCATCAAGGCCTTGATGAATATTTAGAAGAAAAATATATATCGATGGGTTTTTAAAATAGGGCAAGAAAAGGCTTAAGGTGAAGGAGAATCCTTAAGCCTTTCCTTATTTACCTCATAAAAAGTCTAAATTCAAACACACGCTCCCCGTTGATTAACAAACCTCAGTTACAGAACCTAAGGCTAGGTTGCTTTACATCCTAAGACAAATAAAAAATATCCTGAAATTTTGAATTGGTAACGTGCAAATTCTTTTATAGACAAAATATTGACACAAGGAAGGTGCAAAGATGAATGTTACAGAAGTTAAAAATAAAATTGACAAGTTCACCGACGAGTTTATAGATAAAGGTAGATGTTAGAAAAGACTATATAGCAATAATTGGCATAGCACCAGAACTTGATTGAAATGGTAATTTCACCTATTTTACTAAAGTCAGATTCGAATGTATTAACGGAGAAAGAGGATTTTACTTTGATGCAGAAGAAGAGAAAATATTAAACAAATATGGATGCCATCATCCCTAACTAGATAAGCCTTTCCTGTTTACTTACGAACGGTTTTTTTTCGATAAAATCAACTCATTTTCGGGTTCGTTAAAGTTGAAAAATACTTTACGATCGTTCGTGATTTTAAATACACTGACTGCGACAGCCCTTTACTTAATGAACTCCCTCAGTTTAATAGATTATGCTCACGAATACTCGCTTATTCGCAGGATTTCAGACCACATGGTATAGGTTTCTTTAGATGAACGAAAGAGATAGGACCGTTTTGATAAGATGAGGGCAGATAAATAGGGGATCTGCTGAAAATCCAAGAGATATTATCACATACAAAATGTCCCTTGAAGAAGCAAGTCATGGTAATCAAATTTTTAATAATCGTGAGGATGAATGTATAAAAGTCGTGTTAAAACCTAAATACTCTTCTCTTTCCAAAAAGACTTCATACTTTGTATAGAAGTCTTTTTGTCTGTATTTTTTAGATGAAGGGTAATTCAACTATTTCTACTATTAATTTGGATAGGCATAGCATGGAGGTCTAAATCCTATCTTTGACATTGGCCAGGAATCATTCGTCATTCGTTAGGTATGTCTTTTTTTAACCAGGTTCTAATAAAGTAGCTTGCTGCGGCAACCTTTTTCTTAATGAACTAACGGGTTGGTTTAGCAGTTGAAGGAGGAAAAATGCGTACTCTCTGTTCAAAAAGCGATTAATAATGAATGAAGTCTCAATGGTTTTTTAAGAATATCAACGGTGTAAATTAAGTATGTCCTTGCAATGGAAAATAACTGTATAATATATTAGGGAATATTTTAATATTTAATTCAATTCCTTTTTTTGTCCATATGAAAGGAGATCACCATTGAGTGCTATAAACAATACTAAGGATATTTTGGAGCGAGTATCCGATGCATTTTATTCGTTAAATAATGAATTAAAATTCGGATATATAAATAATGTTACAGAAAAACTTTTACAAATTAAACGAGAAAATGTGATTGGGCAATATATTTATGATGTATTACCACACAGTGACTTACATAAATTTGTATCACGATATAAAAGGGCATTGTCGGAACAAGTACCTGCAGAATTTGAAGAGTTTTTTAATAATAGATGGTATGAAATAAGGGCATTTCCTTCTGAGGAAGGCTTATCTGTATTTTTTAGAGATATTACAGAACAAAAGAAAGAGTTTCAAAAAATTAATTTTCTAGCTAATTACGATGTTATAACAGAAATACCGAACCGTTTTTACTTTAATAAATACTTAAAACGAAAGTTACAATCACATTCTATTGGTGGTTCAGTTGCTGTTTTATTTATAGATATTAATAATTTTAAAAATATTAATGATACATATGGTCATGGTGTAGGTGATATGGTATTAAAACAAATATCAAGACAAATTGAGAAAGAAATAAATCAATTTGGTTTCATAGCTAGATACACTGGAGATGAATTTCTGCTAACGCTGGAAGACCTTGATGATAATGAAATTTCATCTGTGATTGAACGAATAATTGAATCATTTTCAAGTCCATTTTGTATAAATGGATTTGACATTAAAATTTCAATCTGTGTTGGAGTTAGCCAGTTTCCTAAGGATGGACAAAGTGAAGAGTTATTAATAAAACATTCGGAAAATGCAATGTATCAGGCAAAAAAAGAGGGTAGAAATAAATATAAGTTCTACGCCTTTGATGAAGATGAAGAAAGAGTGGATTCTTTAAAATTAGAGATGGAGCTCCATAAGGCGATAGAAAATAATCAGTTATTACTTCACTATCAACCTAAAATCAATTTAAATACGGGGGAAATTGTGGGTGTTGAAGCATTACTTCGTTGGGACCATCCAGAATGGGGAATGGTATCACCAGGAACATTTATACCTATTGCTGAAGAGACAGGATTAATTTTACCTATTGGAGAATGGGCTTTGAAAGCTGCCTGTAAACAAAATAAAACTTGGCATCAACAAGGTTTTTCAACAGTTGTTTCCGTCAATTTATCAGCTATTCAATTTAATCAGACTAATATAATTGATACCATTGAATCCATTCTTCAAAAAACAGGATTAGAACCACACTTTTTAGAAATTGAGATCACTGAAACTATGACAGCAGATATTGACCGTACAATTTTAATGTTACAACAGCTTAAAAAGATTGGTGTCCGTGTAAGTATTGATGATTTTGGTACAGGTTTCAGTTCATTAAGTTATTTGAAAAACTTCCCAGTTGATACCCTGAAGATTGACCAGAGTTTTGTGAGAGAACTTCATAACAATCCAAATGATGAAACCATGGTTAAAACCATTGTCTCAATGGCACATAATTTGAATTTGATTGTAGTGGCAGAAGGAATCGAAACAAAGGAACAACTGGTTTTTCTACAACAACATTTATGTGATGAAGGGCAAGGGTATTTTTTAAGTAAGCCATTAACAGCATCTCAATTACAAGAAAAACGGTTTGAAATCGAAAAAATAGTTGAAGAACATGGAATCTCTAAAGATAAAAATCATCAATTATTTTTGAAAGAATTTTTGGAATCAGCCCAAAGAGAGTTACAAGATACGATTCGTTTGCAGCAAGGGATGATATTTAAGTATAAAAAAATTAATGAACGATTTATTCATACACAATGTGATGGGGAATTATTATACCGTTTTGGAATAATTCCTTCTCAAGTGATAGGGAAAGAATTAGATGATTTCCTACCTTATAAAACAGCCATTGATAAAACTGCCTACTATAAGATGGCTTGGGAAGGAGAAGAATTTGTTACTTATGAGGACGAGCTAAATGGAATTAATTATCTTGCAACTTTACGTCCTATAAAAAAAGCGGGTGAAGTAGTACAAGTAATAGGTTCATGTATAGATATTACGAAACGCAAAAGAGCGGAGAAAGCTTTACAAGAAAGCGAAGCAAAATATCGATTGATTGCTGAAAACATGACGGACATAATAATGTTATTGGATACTAATGGAACGATACGGTATGCATCACCTTCCCTTGGAAAATTAATGGGTGCCCCATTAAATTCATATGAAGGTAAAGAGTCGTTCGATTTAATACATCCTGATGACAAACAAAGCGTAATGATAGGATTTGGACAAGTACTAAATACTATGAATCCGTTAAAAATGGAAGCTCGGTTTTTGAAAGTTGATGGGAAATCGGTATTATTTGAAGGCCTGGGTACCCCAGTACTTGGAGAAAACGGGGAGCCAGAACATTTTATATTACTAGGGAGAGACATTACAGAAAAAAGGGAAATGGAACAACAGCTGTCAAAATCAGAGAAATTATCAGTTGTGGGTCAACTTGCTGCAGGTGTTGCACATGAAATTAGAAACCCTCTTACTTCAATAAAGGGATTCATTAAACTTTTAGAAGAAGGAATTATTAAGAAAGAATTTTTCGAAACGATTTTCATAGAATTTAAGCGTATTGAGGAAATTCTTGAAGAATTTATTAATCTTGCCAAACCAAAAGAAATTCAATTAAAAAAATTTAATATTAAAAATATACTTATTG
>NZ_JBSGVZ010000040.1:0-10816 GCF_053608705.1 Peribacillus sp. NPDC055009
CTTAAGGTCCTTGCCAGACTATTTGCTTTTTCATTTAATTCTCTATACGTTAGTTTATTTTCTTCATATACTACCGCGATGTGATCAGGTGTTTTCTCTACTTGTTCTTCGAATATTTGTTGAATGGTTGTATCTTTCGGATATTCCGCATCTGTATGATTAAATTCTTTTAATAATTGGTTCTTTTCTTCTTCTAATAATAGCTCTAATTCTGATACTTTTATCTCTTTGTTATTTAGCAGATCACTTATCATATTTTCTAAGTATCTTGTCATTCTATTAACTATAGTTTCATCAATAACTAAGCTATTAAATTTGAATTTAAATTCGATTCTATCAAAAGTCAGAATCTGTAGATCTAAATTATAATTGTCCCTTTCAACAATAGAATAATTTTCTATAGATAAAATATTATCTTTTTTTACATTTAAGGGATAATTTTCTATTGTAACTACTGAATTAAAAAGCTCCTCATTCGTTTTTAAACCGCAATATTCCTTAATATCAATTAATGGTGTATTCTCAAATTCCTTTCTATTTCTCAGCGTTTTATCAATATTTCTAACTAAATCAATGAATGATATATGATCTTCTGATTTTACTGTCAGTGGAATAATATTTATAAATAAACCAACCATATTTTCTATGGATCTAATTTTTTCTGACCTTCCTGACACTGTTGTTCCAAATATAACTTCTTGCGAGTTACTGTACTTTTGCATTAAAAGTCCCCAAGACGTATATAGCAATGCTGCTAAGGTTACTCTATTTGTTTCAGCGAATTTTTTGATTTTATTTGAACTTACCTCATCTAGCGAATATAAAATCTCTTTATATTCACCTTTTGATTTCCCTTCGAAACAGCATATTGGATTGCCTGAATCAATAAAATGGTCCCAATACTCTTTTTGTTCATTCTTGTTAAGATTTGTTGTGTATTTAACAAACTCACTAAATTTTGTCTTTATTTGCACTTTAGGACTGCTTCCACGATAAAAACTTGAGTACGCTTCAACTAACTCATTTAAAATGATTCCATTACTCCAGCCATCGTAAATAATATGATGATTTGTAATAATCATATTATATTGATGATTGTCTAGTTTACATAAATAAACTCTTATTGTTTCCTTTGTTAAATCAATTCTAGTACTAAAATCCATTGATTTAATATCTTCTACGGCACCTTCTTTATCTAACTTTTCAGTAAAATCATAATATTGAATTGTTATCCCATGATTTTTTTTCACTATTTGTACTGGATTCTCAATACCCTTCCATCTAAAAACAGTTCTCAACATTTCATTGTTTTCAATCACGGAATTCCATGATTTTTCTAGCAAATCTAATTTAATATCTCCGGAAATGGTTAAGCTTAATTGCTCGTGACACTCTCTGCTATCTTCATCCATAACATAAGAAAATAACATACTTTGTTGTAAGCTAGTTAATCCCATAATATTTTCTATAATTTTTTTATCTAACTTCTCCATTAAGTGATTATCTCCCATTTTCTAATATAATTATTAATATTCAAAAAAATTTCTAGGATGTTAACTTTTATGTATAACTTCAAAATTATTCTGCCATAGGGACTACTATGGCTCATTTTCTCGGCATAGTAGTATACAGCATCATTTTTAATCAAACAAAGAATCTAACTCCTCCTGTGAAATTCCTGCGGCATCAAAATCTGATGGAGTAAATTCCTTTAAATCCTCATTCGTACATTTATCCAAAATTAATTTAAGTGTATCAACATAGCTATCCATTAGTTTTTTTATTGTTTCATCCTCAAACCTATTTCTACTATAGGTAAAGCTTATCTTTAATTTTTTATTGACAACTATAGCATCTATATCCATTAATGATGTTAGTGAATTTTTTTTATCACTATCCAAACCAAATTTAATATTTGAGAAATTTAGTCCTTCCCTATCAAAGATGGTGTCAAAATCTCCAAGGTAATTGAATCTTATGTGCTTATTCCCCTTATCTCTTAACTCATTATTCAAAAACTTCAGTATACTATAGTTGAAACCTTTGTTTGGAATATTTCTAAGCTGCTCTTTTAATGATTTAATATTATTATTTATATCTTCATGGTCGACAACAAAATATGCAGGAAACATACTTGTAAACCACCCAATGGTTCTAGATACATCAATATAGTCATTTACAAATTCTCTTCCGTGTCTTTCAAGTTCAATAACAATATCACTTCTATTAGTTAAATCATTAAGGGTGATGACTAATGCAATGATTAAAGTTTCATTGAGTTCCAAATTATAAATTTCATTTACTTTTTTTATTAAATTATTTAATGTATCTTCATCCAATTCTTTATACAAAACATTAGCTGTTCCTACAGTATCTTCTTCTCTATCATCATCTACCAGATAGGTAAAATCTCTATTCGAAATTTGTTGCCAATAGGCCTTTTCTGTATCAAAATCTTTCTTACTATACTCTTGTAAAGCTTCCGCCCATGTTTTAAAGGAATGTGTTTTCATAGGCAACTTTACTTCTTTTTTATCATTTAATTGTTTTAGTATAGTTAGGAAATCGTCTAATATTATCCTCCAAGATATCCCATCTACTATTAGGTGGTGAGCTGTGAATAACAGCACTTGTCTTTCTCCCCCTAAATGAAACATCGTTACATGAAATAAAAGACCATTTTCTATATTTAAATGAGCATTAACCCAATCATTTATATGATTGATTTTTTCATATTGACCTTCGTAGGAATATTGGGATAAATCGAAATACTCCACCAGGAAATTCTCATTTATATATTCATTATTGTAAAATAACCTATGATCTTTCTTATCATAGTTCATTCTTAAACCGTCATGATGCCCAATTAATCTATTTACAGCAACTCTAACTAGATCAATATCCAAAACGCCGGTGTACTCCAATAATACATGTTGGTTATACAGATGTTGATTTTCAAAATCTTGATTAAAGAA
This sequence comes from Peribacillus sp. NPDC055009, assembly GCF_053608705.1. NCBI lineage: Bacteria > Bacillati > Bacillota > Bacilli > Caryophanales > Bacillaceae > Peribacillus > Peribacillus sp. NPDC055009. The sequence continues at coordinate 2,976 of NZ_JBSGVZ010000040.1, forward strand.
CCATTCCATAATAGGTGTTCTTTCTACAACTCCTTGAGCTTGTTCTTGATTTATAGATTTCAACTCCTTACTTTCCTCTATCGTTGCGGCAATTTCTTCGATAGTGTCATGGTCTAATATATCTTTTATCTTAATCTCCAATCCTTTATTTTTTAGCTTCGAAGAAATCTGAATCGCTTTTATAGAGTCTCCTCCAAGCTGATAGTAGTTATCATTCATACTTATATTTTCTACACTTAATATTTCTTCTATAGCTTTAACTAACTCTTTTTCGGCTGAAGTTGAATACTCTACAAATTCTTGTTCCATTATTATTGGTTCCGGAAGGAGATGATAATTCACCTTACCATTTACGGTTAATGGTATCTTGTCAATAAATATAAAGTTAGTTGGAATCATGTAATTAGGTAAGAATTGCAAAAGCCATTCTTTTAATTCGAAATCATTAATTTCCTTTTTATTTACTATATATGCATTCAATAACAAATTTTCTGATGGATTTTCTTTATATACAACAACTGCATCTTTAATAAATTCATTTTCTAGTAAGTATTTCTCTATCTCACTAATTTCAACTCTGTGTCCTCTTATCTTTATTTGATTATCAATTCTCCCTATATATTCAATAACTCCATTTTCCAAATACCTTGCCATATCACCAGTTTTATACATTTTTTTCCCTTTGTTTACAAATGGATTTTCAACGAATCTTTCACTGGTTAACTCTTCTCTATTTAAATATCCTTTAGCAACGCCATCTCCGGAAGCATAAATTTCCCCAACAAAACCTGTTGGAACTATATTTAATTGCTGGTCTAATATATAAATTTGCACATTATCAGCTGGATATCCTATTGGTACTGAAACACCTTTATCTATTTCTTCATCATATTTATATGTCATACATCCAACTACAGTTTCTGTTGGTCCATATTCATTAAATATCTCTATACTTTTACCAAAACTTTTGTGAACTTCTTTTGCTAAGTTTACCTTTAGATCTTCTCCACCTACAATAAATCTCTTTATATTAGAATTTCTATTATCCCTGTCCTTTAATAAAGTTAGATGTGCGGGTGTTAGCTTTACAACCGTCGATTTATTTTCTCTTAATATTTTATACAGAACAAATTCTGTCTCATCATTTTCATAGATGATTATTCTATTTCCAGAAATTAATGGTGTAAATATAGAAGTTACTGTTAAATCAAAGGATATGGAAGAATATAGTGCCATACTTTCATCTTCACCCTTTAAATATCGCTTATCAGCCCAACATATATAGTTTGTCAGGCCTTGATGTTTAACCATTACTCCTTTTGGCTTTCCAGTTGAGCCCGATGTATAGATGATATAAACTAAATCATTTAAATCATTTACATTTGTTAAAATTTCTTTATTATAAAAACTTAAATCTATATCTCTTATATTGATTATTGTTCCTTGACATTTAATATTTGTATCTACCTCTAAATTTGTTAATAACATCTTACTGTTGGAATCTTCAAGCATATAATTTATTCTTTCAATTGGATAACTAGGATCAATAGGTAAGTATACTGCACCTGTCTTTAGAACCCCTAGAATACTAATTAGAAGATCTATTGAGTGTGTCTGCATTATCGCAACATTAGATTGCTTACTTAAACCTTTTTCTCTTAAGAAATCTGATAATTGATTTGCCTTTTCATTAAGTTCTCTATACGTTAATGTTTTTTCTTTAAATTCCACAGCCACTTTATCTGGCGTTTTCTTTGCTTGTTCTTCAAATAATTCACATACTGTTTTCTTCGGATACTGATTAGCTGTTGAATTTAAATTAAATACCTTATGTATTCTTTCTTCTTCATTAATAAGTTTAATGTTATTAATGGTTAGCTCTTCATCTTTTAATACCTGATTAATTATATTCGTCATATATTGGTACATTGTTTTAATTTGATTATCTGTATATTCTAGTGTTTTATAATCAAAATTTAGTTCTATATTTTCATCTTCTAATTCCTGAACCACAAGTTGTAATGAGTGGCTTTGATTTCCAGAATGATATTCCTTAGACTCAACCTTTATGGTGCCATTGATATCATTTTTATATTTGGAGTTATAGTAGTTTACAGACATCTTAAATAAGCTGTCATATCCATCTTTATTTATCTCTAAATCTTTAACTAAAAGATCATAAGGATATTTTTGATTGATAAAACAAAGCTTCAACTCCCTATTAATCTGTTTTATTAGATTCCCTATATTTAACTCTGTATTTAATTTAAATCTAAAAGGCATTGTACTTGTAAACATGCCTACCATGCTCTTTTGAGCCTTACTAGACCTATTAAATACCGGTGTACCTATTACTAAATCATTTTTATGTATGCTTTTATTTATATACAGAAGTGATATTGCTATAAAGAAGGTATTTAAGGAACATTTTTCATCCTTGACAAAGTTTTGTATCTTCTTTGATAAATCGCTATTAATGTAAAAGCTCATTCTTTTACTATCTAAACTATTCGATGAGTTGTATAAAAACTCTTCTGGTATGTCATGTAACTTTTCTTTCCAAAAGTTTTTGTTCTTTATGAATTTATCCGAATTCAAATACTCTTGCTCTGCCTTAATAAAGTCTAAATATGAGTAACATTCATCTGCAGAAACCTCAAAATTATTTATTAATCTACTATATATTTCACAAATTTGATTTTGTATAAGCGTAATTGCCCATCCATCACATATGCCGTGATGAAATTGGATTACTACACCGCATTCATTTTCGCTTATTTTGTAGATAGCAAAAAAATATAATTTACTATCATCTAACTTAAACTGGTTTTCAAATAAACTTTTTACCCATTTTTCATGTTGCTCTTTAGGCGTTTCAAACTTACTAAAATCTAAAAAATCTATACCTTCATAATGAAATTCTTTAACATATTGAATTGGTTCACCATGTTTTTCTGTAAACCTTAATCTTAAACCATCATTATTTTTTATTATGATATTAAGCGTTTTCTCCATACGGTTAATATCTATCTTTCCTTTTATTTTTACACATCCACCTATATTATGAAGTTGAGAATTTGTATTAATTTTATCGGTAAACCATATTCTCCGTTGTGGATGTGTTAATTGATAGTATTCCTTATTATGTACGCTCATTTCTACCCCTCTAATCTATTATGTATTTAAAAGTATTTAATGTTCTCTTTATATTCTTACTCAATTTTCGCATACTGAAAATGTGCTACCTCCCCCCAAAAATTAATACTTCGTGTACTAAAAAAATCAAGAATACCTCTAAAAATCGGTATAACATTGAGCATAGGGAACTCATTTTGATTTCCAATCAAACTTATTGTGAATATTTGCCTTAAGGAAATATTCACAATAAGTTAACGGCTTGATAACAAGTGTTTAGCTTCCGCCGATTACCTTTGAGGTGATATAACACGAAATCGAACGAAAAGTATGCCCTTTTTGTTTCCACATGGAAGAATCTTTATTTTCCGCTAACGCTACCAATGTGGTTCAATATGCCTCCTTTCAAATAACTAATCGTTTATTTAACCTATCAATATCATCTATCCGAACACCTCCTATACAATGGAGAAGCCCTTATCCATTGTAACGAAAGGATTCGTCTAAAAAAGGAAGAATCAAATAATCAACCACTTGAAATTACATCGAAAAATCAGTAGAACATTTCGAAGTGATGAGTCCATCACGAATTACTTGAGAATCAGGAGCATTGTACACACCCTCAAACCTCAAAAAACAAGGAAAAGCTGTTTTTAATAGTCCCTTGTTCCTTCTCGAAACAGGACATTTCAACGGACCAATTCCTAGAAGATCAGGGATAACATTTCATAGGGTTACCTCTATTTGTCTTGTCTTTTTATCGGGTGACTGAGTTACTAGTTGGAAACATAGCTAGTTTGAGGACAGAAAATTATTTAGAGATGCTGATTAGACGCCTTAATTGTCTAAATCAAATCCCTTCATTGATTTGATATCTTAGAATATATATATTGCTTACCTTTATATTTACATAACGTATTCCCTTTATCCAACATCCGCTGTCACCGTTGAATAACCAACGTATTAAAGAATTCAATACAATTCTGTTATAAAACACCACCATCTAGGTACATAATCCTACATCTTAAACAGAGTATTTTTAGGAAACTTTTATATTATTAACCAGTTTTACCTTTTTATTCTTATTTAAGTCATAATTTAAACATATTTTCCATATAGTTGTCAAAGTAAAATTATGTATTTTTAATCACGAAATTGATAAAATTTGTATTTTTTTAATGTAAATATCCCCAAAACTATTTTAAAATTTATTTTTTATTTTGAATTCCGTTCTTTTCTCCCGAATTTCTTACCTATAAATTATGTATAGTGACTATTACTTCACCTTAAATCTCCATCTGATACCCTAATATAACTAAAAGCCTCGGAAACTCCATTCAACTTATAACATAATATCCATAAACAGCTTTACTTTCCCTGCTTTTAAGAAGTCCCTTTATGAAAAACCAGATCTTTTGGCTGACCCATGTAACAGGCTACCTATTCTTATTTCCTATCAAACTACCATGAAAATTCAAAATAAATAGTAAGGAAAAATAACAAATTAAATAAGACGCATACTTCATTTTTTTGAAAAAGAGCAGCGCCCTATTAAAAACCTCCTAATAAATAGGCTAATTTAGGATACTTCTGAAACAGTATATCCTAAGTTTTCTAACCTTCGGACCGAACTTCGATCAATGGAAGCTTGCTTTTGTTTATCAAAATAATCTTCGCCTAAGTTTACATACATTTCTTTTCTAGTTAAAAGATAATTAGAAATTCTTAACATGGCGTGAGCGACGACAATTCCAGCTTGTTTTCTTACTTTTCGTGCCGCCGTCCGTCTGTATAGAGCGCCGAGATAGTTCTTAGAGGCTCCAACTGAATGAGCAGCTTCCGTTAAGGTAGATTTTAAAAAAATATTTCCCTTTTTGTCTCTGGTTGATTTCCTTTTTCCTGCACTTCATTGTGTTCTGGTACTAGGGCCGTCAATGAACATAATCTGGCTGCACTTTCGAACTGTTTTTCAACGTCTTTTCCGATTTCAGCTAGAATTTGTTCGACCATCTGAGTGGCAATTCTAGGTATTGAATCCAATCATTCTATCCTTTCTTGATAAAATACCAACCCTTTGGGCTACCTTTTGATCATTTTTTTCAATTTGTTCAGTCAAAAAATAAATATGAGTTAGAATCGTTTTGAACATCATGCGTTGATGAGGATTCACATACCCACTCTGGGCAAGGATTAAATCATCTTTTTTCTTCTTCATCGAGCGTCGTGCAAAGTTTGCTAGTTTTTCAGGATCATCTCAACATTTGAGATTGTATGAAGCATGCCCTTTGATGAAACTCCCCTAAAATCCTTTCCTTCAGGGGTCATAACGCAGGCGGTAATGTTGTTTTTATGTACGTCCATTCCACATACTCGTTCAATGATAATTTCCATTGAAACCATCTTCCTATGGAGAAAAATTAGAGGCTGGTGCAAAAACCAAAATGGGGTAATCTACCATGATCGTTCCCCGTTAGGGATCGATAGTCTGTGATGTACCGTGGTCGTTGGAGTCAGACTAACGGATGAGCTCTAATGGCACCATAGTTCATCGACCTTCCTCACCCAGTCATAGAATCAGTATGGACGGTTTTCTACCATTTTAATTCAATGTGGTGCAGCGCTGGCCGTGCGCTTCATGATTGGCTGATGGGAATATTTTTGGTAATTTTGTATCATTTCATTACCCGTTCAAGTCATCTATTTCTCCTTAAAAACTACAAATTGATCCTGGACTTTTATAAGTACAAAGAAAATTTGTTGATACTTCAATAATCTGGGCTTTTTCTGAAAACGGAACTATCAGCCTTTTCCACTACCAAATTGGGAATAGCAGTTTCTAATGGTGTTTCCTAAAAATAAAACATGTCGCTAATAAAAAGGGCTATCTTATTAGCCCTTAAAATAAAATAGGTGAAGGTAAATGATTCGTTTTTCTTCACCTGTTTTTCTAATTTTATAATTATTTATTGGAAGTAGTTCACGCAATCCAGCTACCTTCAGTAAATTATGTGCCATAGCTAAGTTGCCTTACTCCGTTTGAACCTTCGCTAAGTCCCGAAGCGAAAAGCAACGGAAGGACCTATTTCCCTTGATATGACCAAAAACACTCTCTACCTCGATTTTTCGTCGAGCGTAAATTTGCATTTGATTCAGACCAAAGGTTCACTTTTGCTTTTAGTTCTTAATAAATTGGATTAAAATGCACCTGACGATTTCCTGCCGTCTTTCTACATTGCGATTATAACCGGGAATCCGAACAATCCTCGCGTTCATAAATTTTTAAAGTCATGTGTGAAACCATTCTTATCTATACGGGACGAGTACCGTTTTTAAAAAATCCTTGCGGTTATTTAGGCAGGTGTATTCATCCTTTTGTTCATCATATGCCCGGTTACTTGCATGACGAATATCCTTTTTATTGCTCCGTTTTTGTTCCGTTAAAAAAGTATTATAAGGAATCAAGGCTTCAAATTCTTTTTCCAAAGAGTAGAGATAGTTTTCTTCACTGCCATAGCCGGCATCTTCGATGACGTTTTACGGGAATAGTAACGATGTATTTTCCTTTGTCATTTGGATATTATACCCAGGTTTAGTTGTCCGTTATTCATATGATCATCTTTCATTCACATAAACGTCGCTGTATCGGTTTTCGAATAACTATTTCGATCGCCAAATAGAGCATTTTGTTGTTTGTATTTCACTTTCACTAATCGCGGGCCTAAGTATTCACGCACCAATTTCAATAGTTTCTTAACCGGACTGAGTGCCCATCGCTTTTCTTTTCGTTCCTAGACATTTTTTAAAAGCTGGATGTCCTTAGTTTCTTTTTTTACTTTCTATACTATTACTTTTTCTACTTGAACTAGTTTTTCTTCTGCTGTTAAAGTAGCCGTTTCGTCTTGATTAGACAGTTCATGATCTTCTTCATCTGCAATGGCCTGGATCTGTTGGTATGTCTTTCGATTTTCTCTTGCAGCTTCGCTTGCGTTCGCTTCAATTATTGTTCTGTCTAGGAAGTAGTTCTCCATTGTGATGTGCTTTTCTTCTATTAATTGATGGATCATTTCTTCAAATAGCTTCGGAAGGAGCTTTACCATTTGCTGTGTGAGAATTGGGTTAATGGTTCGATAATCCAGTTCCTGCAAAGCAGCCAGCCACATCAATGGAATTTTTTCTTCAACCAGTTTTACGATTTCACGACAGGAATAGGCTTTTAGAGAAAAGGTCATTATTTTGGGGATGGTATGAGCAACTCCGCCACCTTGATAGTATCCGAAGAATACGCTATCTTCAATTGATTCAATCATTTAATCGATCACACGGGCCACGTGATGCATCGGGGTGAGTTCTTGAATATCAAAAATCATAGTTGTTTGTTGAATATTGTTTGGAATAAAAGTAGCAATTTTTTGTGCTAAATTTCATAAAAAATGGGGTTGCCCCTAAAAGTCATTTTCCTGACTTTTGGGACAGCCCCACAAGCTATCGAATCACCAATTTTTATCATTTAAAAACTTGTACACAGCTTCCTCCCTTTCTTTCAAATTGTCTTCTCCAAATGGATCTAAATTCAATTCTCCATCGATTCTTCCATCTTTTAAATATATGATCCTATTTCCTCTCGTTGCTGCTTTGAGGTCATGCGTTACCATGACAATACTTTGTCCTTCGTTATTCAGTTGTGTTAGGATATCTAAAACAACCGT
>NZ_JBSGVZ010000041.1:0-8890 GCF_053608705.1 Peribacillus sp. NPDC055009
AATGGTTGTATCTTTCGGATATTCCGCATCTGTATGATTAAATTCTTTTAATAATTGGTTCTTTTCTTCTTCTAATAATAGCTCTAATTCTGATATTTTCTGATTATAATTTACTAGTACTGATTTGAAAACATTAAAAAAGCTATCAGTCAAAATCCTGACATCAAACTCGGAAAGCTGTTTTTTGTTATAGATAACCTTTATGTTACTTGATTCATTTTGAGTTGATTCAAGTATAAATGATAATTGATTTTTGCTTGAACTTAGTATATAGTCAATATCTTTTTCCTGATGTAACCCCTTCATTGATATATTTATCGGCGTTAGTTCCATCAAATTATTGATATTTTCATCTTGTAATATCTTTGTATTTAAATAGGATTGATTCTTATATATTTGCAGCATTTCACCCTTAATGCTCATCATGTAGTTCGAAAATGATTGATCATAATCTATATGAGATGTTAACGGTAATACTTTATTTAACATCACTCTTCCTACAGGCCTATAACAAGGAATACCAATGGTGATATCTTTTTCAGACAAATATTTTGATAAACTAACCTTGAATGCCGATACGATAAAAGTAAAAGATAAAAGATCATTATCTTTACATATTTCTTTTAGCCTGTCACAATAACATTTATCAATGGTGATTTCATACTGACCTGCTTCATGTGAATCTTCCCCATGACCCCATGTGTTTCCTTCGCTATTTTTTGCTATATGAATCGCTTCTCTCCAATATTGAATTGGATCATGTTCTTTCATTTCCTTCATAATATCTCTTAACCACCTATCTAAACATATAATTCTTAACGCTTGGTGTGAAACATCCATGTAAAATTTTCCAGTTGGAGTCTTTGTGGGCATGCGCTCCACCCAAAGATGAAACGATTATTCGTGTTTCGTAAGGGAAACAGCTGATCATGCCCACTACTCCATTTAGAACAGATTCTTTATGTCTACAAGGAATTCATAACTAAATGAACTTGCTCATCGCAATTCGATATATTAGAAAAGTCGAAAATGCTCCTATAACGAGAAATGTTCAAATAAATCCAACTCTAATTTTGGATCATTATTCTTTAAGTTTTTCAACTCTATATTGTTTAATGTTACATTTCGATCATTGGTTATTGTTTTAAGGATGGAATCGTAATCCTCTAATAAAAATTCGATAGTCTCTTTATGGAACAGCTCTACACAATACGATAATACGATTTCAAGTGTTTTTGGATATTCTACTACTTCTAAATTTAGGTCAAACTTTGATATTTTGTTTTCCATTTTATAAGGTCTTAATATAAGACCATCCACTTTCATATCGCGATCTGATTCAATTGCTGCAATATCAAACATAACATCAAACAATGGGTTTCTACTTGTATCCCTTACTAAGTCTAGACTTTCAATTAACATTTCAAATTGGTAATTTTGATTTTCATGTGCATATAGAGAGTTTTCTTTTACTTCTTTTAAGAAATCCACATACATTTTATTTCCTTCAGGCTTATTTCTTAGCGCCAACGTATTTACAAACACTCCCATTATATTCTGAAGGTCTGCATGTGATCTTCCTGCTATCGGTATTCCGATTACGATATCTTTTTGTCCACTATACTTAGACAGCAGTATATAAAACCCTGATAGTAACACCATATGCATCGTTGTTCCTGTTTCTTTAGCAAGATTTCTCAATTGTTCTGTAGTCTTTTCATCTACTTCAAAACTTAAAGTATCACCTGCAAAACTTTGAGTGGCCGGCCTTTCATAATCACCAGGGAAATTTAATACAGGTATCCCCTCTCTAAACATATTTAACCAATACTTTTCTTGTTTTTTCATTTCTTCTGATTTCAAGAATTTATTCTGCCACTCTGCAAAGTCCTTATACTGCAATTTTAATGGTTGTAATTCTCTTCTTTTATATAACTCGATAAACTCATTCACTAAAATACCGCCAGATACTCCATCTGATATGATGTGATGCATATCTATCAATAAATATGTTTTTTCTTCACTCTCTACCATTTCTACTCTTAATAGTGGTGCTTTACTTAAATCAAATGGCTTTATGAATTTATTTATGATCGCATCTAGATCTGCGCTTTCTTGTCTGATCTCTAACTTAAATTCATAAGAATGATCAATTATTTGTACGATTTCATCTTGATTCGTTTCAAAAGAAGTTCTTAATGCTTCATGTCTTTGAATCAGTTTCTTAAATGTTTCTTCTATTCGTTTAATATTAATATTTCCATCTAACTCAAACGCCGTTGGCATATTGTAAGCTGTGCTATCTTTATCAAATTGCTGCAGCATGTACATTCTCTTTTGTGCGGATGAAGCTAAATATATATCCCCATATTCTATTTTCTCTATTTTTGAGTGAACATTTTCCTCTTGACCTTCTAAAAATTCACTTAGTTCTTTTATTGTTGGTAGACTAAATATCTCGTTTAGTGGTATTTCTTTATTCAATACTTTATGAATCTTTGATAAAAGAATGGTAGCTTTTAGAGAATGACCTCCAAGCTCAAAAAAGTTATCATTAATTCCTATTTCTTCTATTCCTAATACTGCACTCCATAATTCTGCTAGAACCTTTTCTAATTCACTTCTTGGCACCTCATATTCATTGGTCTTTTCTGCTACATTCGGTTCTGGAAGTGCTCTTCTATTAAGTTTTCCATTAGGAGTTAACGGCATCTTTTCAATTTGAACAAAATAAGAAGGAATCATATATTCTGGTAGGCTTCCTCGTAAAAGATCCCTTAATTTCAAATCTTTTATTTCTTTATCACTTACCACATACACACAGATATACTTTTCATTTTCTTTATCTTCTTTTACCACAACTGCTGCTTCCTTCACTTCATCATGCTGCAGTATTCGGTTCTCGATTTCTCCAAGCTCGATTCTAAAGCCCCTTATTTTCACTTGATTGTCTATTCTTCCCACAAACTCTATATTTCCATCAGGCAGCCATTTTGCTAGGTCCCCAGTTCTATAAATTTTCTTTCCTGGTTCAAAAGGATTTTCTACGAATTTTTCTGCTGTTAATTCTGCTCTATTTAAATATCCTCTTCCTACACCATCCCCGCCAATACATAATTCGCCTTCAACTCCTATAGGCATTTGTTTATCCTTATTTAATATATAGATGCTTGTATTACTGATTGGTCTGCCAATTGTTATTTTTTCATCTTGTTCTAGAAGTTTTATTGTTGACCATATTGTTGTCTCTGTTGGTCCATATACATTGTAAATTTTTGTATGATTGTACTTATTCCACTTATTAAATAAACTTGATGCTACCTCTTCTCCGCCTACTAATACTAATTTCAAATGATTAATGGATTCTTGAAAATCTTCATTTTCCAACAGTATATTCAATCTTGAAGGGGTGCTTTGCATGACTTCTATCTTATTTTCATCCATAATTCTTGCCAGTTTCTTACCATCAACACTTTCTTCGCTGCTTGCAATTACAACCTTTAATCCATTTGTTAATGGTACTAGGGTTTCTAGTCCAAAGATATCAAAGCATAATGTTGTAATACATAATATATTTTGATATGAATTCAATTTAGTTTCTTGCTTTATTCCATGGATAAAATTATTTACCTGTTGTTGTTCTATCATTACACCTTTAGGCATACCTGTTGATCCTGACGTATAAATAACATATGCTAAATCTTTAAAACTATTGATTTTCTCTGGATTTCTTGATTCTCCACACAATAAGTCACAGTTAAATAAATCCAGAACAGATCCTTTAAACTTCACCATATCTAGTAAACTTGTCTCACTTAGTATTATCTGGCACTTACTGTCTTCTAACATATATTCTATTCTTTCCCTTGGATACGTTGGATCAATAGGTAAATATGCCCCTCCTGATTTCAAAATACCTATTATTCCTATTATCATCTCAAGAGATCTTTCCACCATTATCCCTACTATTGTATCAGCTTTAACTCCTCTATTTCGTAACTCTATTGCAAGTCTATTAGCTCTTTCATTCAACTCTCTATAAGTTAACTTTTTATCTTCAAATACAATGGCAATATGATCGGGTGTTTTTTCCACCTGTTCCTCAAATAATTGCTGTATCGTTTTTCCCTTGGGATAATCAGCTTTTGTATTATTGAACTCATATAATAGTTGGACCTTTTCTTCTTCTGTTAACAGGTCTATTTGATTTAGTTCTACTTCCGTATTATCCATTACATTTTCTAATACTCTAATAAAATGTTTGCCTAATCTTTCTATTGTTTCTTTATTAAATAATTTTGTACAGTACTCTAAAGTAAAGCGTAATGTTTTGTCCGATTGTGTTACATTCAATGTTAAGTCGAACTTAGATGTCCTGTATTCATCATTATATTTTTTCAATATAAATCCATCGAATTCATTCATACTTTCCGTTTCTATGTCAACCATATTGAACATGACATCAAACATTGGGTTTCTACTAGCAGCTCTTCTCACATCTATCTTTTCTATTAATGCTTCAAATGGATAACTTTGATTTTCATATGCCTTAATAGAATTCTCTTTTACCTCTTTAAAGAATTCTGTAAATTTCTTACCACCCTCTGGTTTCATCCTTAATGCCAATGTATTTAGAAATATACCCATTATATTTTGGAGATCTGCATGAGATCTTCCAGCCACCGGTACACCGATTACGATATCCTCTTGCCTGCTGTATTTAGATAGTAATATATAAAATGCTGATAGTAATACCATATGCATGGTTGTTCCTGTTTCTTTTGTAAGCTCTTTTAATTGTTCGATCAGTTTTTCATCCAACTCAAACCCTACATTATCACCTTCGAAACTTTTAATGGCTGGTCTTTTATAATCAGTAGGGATATTTAATACTGGTATTTCATCACCAAAGATATTTAACCAATACTCTTCTTGTCTTTTCATTTCTTCCGAATTTAAGAACTTATTCTGCCACTCTGCAAAGTCTTTATACTGTAGCTTTAGTGGTTTTAATTCGTTCCCGTTATATAACTCTATAAACTCGTTTATTAAAATATTACAAGATACTCCATCTGAAATAATATGATGCATATCTATCAGTAAGTATGTTTTATCTTTACTCTCCACGAGTTCCACTCTTAATAATGGAGCTTTACTTAAATCGAATGGTCTTATGAAGTTATTTAAGATCGTATCTATATCTTCGTTTTCTTGTCTTACCTCTAACTTAAATTCATAAGAATGATCGATTCTTTGTACAATTTGATCTTCATTCATTTCAAAATAGGTTCTTAATGCTTCATGTCTTTTAACAAGTTTCCTAAATGTGTCTTCTATTTGTTTTTTATTAATATTTCCATTTAACTCAAATGCTATTGGCATATTATAAGCTATGCTATTCTTGTCAAACTGCTGCAGCATATACATTCTTTTTTGGGCAGATGATGTTTCGTAATTCCCTTCATCGCTTATTTTTTCTATTTCAAGGAAAATACTCTCTTTCTCATTTTCAACAAATGCACTTAGCTCTTTTATTGTTGGTGACTCAAAGATCTCTTTAAGTGGCACAGTTTTGTTCAATTCTTTATGAATTTTTGAAATAAGTACTGTGGCCTTTAATGAATGTCCTCCAAGCTCAAAAAAGTTATCATTTATACCTATATTGCTTACACCTAATACAGCCTGAAATATTTGAACTAATTTTTCTTCCATTTCATTTCTTGGTGCCTCGTATTCTGCTCCAGTAAGAACTTCACCTTCTGGATCTGGTAAGAATTTTCTATCTGTTTTTCCATTAGACGTTAATGGCATTTCCTCCAGCTTTATAAAGTATGACGGTACCATATAGTCTGGTAAGGACTTTTTAAGGTTTTCTCTTAGTTCTCCTGCGCTATACTCTTCTTTCCCCACATAATAGGCACATAGATACTTATTTTCATTCTCACCTTTATCTATTACGATTACTTCTGTGATACCTTCTACTTTTAACAGGCTGTTCTCAATTTCTCCAAGTTCTATTCTAAAGCCTCTTATTTTAACTTGAAAATCGATTCTGCCTAGATATTCTATATCTCCATTATGAAGTAATCTAGCTTTGTCACCAGACCTATATATTCTTTCCTCTATTCTGTAAGGGTTCGTTACAAACTTTTGCTGGGTCAGTTCCTTCCTATTTAAATAGCCCCTTGCAACCCCATCGCCGCCAACACAAAGCTCTCCTGGGACACCCACTGGTAAAAGTCTTAAATTTTCATCCATTATATAGGCAGTTAGTGTAGGGATAGGCTTTCCTATATTACTTACCCCTTCGTTTATTTCTTTTTCTCCAATTTCTTTATAGGTTACATGAACGGTTGTTTCTGTTATTCCATACATATTAATCAATTTTGTTTCAGGATATTTTTTTATCCATTCTCTTAACATTTTCGGCTTTAATGCTTCTCCACCGAATATGACATATCTTAAATTCAGTTCTTTTTCACTGTGTGCTAGTTCTTTATTCATGAGGCTATAAAAAGGAGTTGGAATTTGATTTAAGACTGTAACCTTTTCTTTTTTTAGGATTTTTAAAAATCCCTCTGTATCCATGGCTACCACTTTTGGAACCAAAACCAGCTTTCCTCCATATAACAATGCTCCATACATTTCCCAAACAGAAAAATCAAAGCAATAGGAATGAAACATTGTCCAAACATCTTTTTCATTAAAATCGAATTTCTTTTTATTATTAAACAATAACCTTACCACGTTCTTATGTTCAATCATTACACCTTTAGGATTGCCTGTAGTTCCAGATGTATAAATAATATACGCTAAATTCTGTGGAGTATTTACTAGATTTAGATTACTTGAATCTCCTTCAAATAAATCGTTATCCAATAAATCGATCATATCTACATCCGTTTCTATATGATCAGCTAGCCCTTTTGTAGTTAATAATATTCTGGTTTGACTATCCTGTAACATATATTCTATTCGATCCTTTGGATAGTCTGGATCCATAGGCAAGTATACTCCGCCAGCCTTTAATATAGCCATGATTCCTACGATCATTTCAATAGAACGATCTGCCATGATCCCTACAATAACTTCAGGTCCTGCACCTTTTTCTCTTAAGACTCTAGCCAAGGAATTAACCCGTTTATTAAGTTCTTTATAAGTTAGCTCTTGATCGCCAATTACTACAGCAATATGATTTGGTGTCCTTTTTACTTGTTCTTCAAAAAGTTCGTGTATCGTTTTGTTTCTTGGATAATCTGCTACTGTATCATTAAACTCTGTCAAGAGCATATCATTCTCATCTTTGCTTAGTATTTCAATATCCTTAAGTTTAATCTCCACATTTTTTGTGATTTCTTTCACGATGTTTACGAAATGACTTACCATTCTTTCTATCGATTCATGCTTATATAGGCTGGTTGAATAACTTAAATCGATGTTTATCTCATGTTCTCCTTCTATCGCGGTCATGGTTATGTCAAACTTTTCAACATCGACGCTAAAGTGATAGGGTTTAAAGGTTAATTCTTCTATCTCCAATTTCGCTTCATCCATGTTTTGTAATACAAACATCACATCAAATAAGGGATTACTATTTAAATCTCGATTGACAGTTACTTGATCTACTAAATCTTCAAATTGATAATCTTGGTTTTCATAAGCACTTAATGTCTTTTCTCTTACGGATTCCAAATATTCTATAAAATTTAACTTACTATCTACACTCGTTCTTATAGCTAACGTATTTACAAACATACCAATTATATTTTCTAAATCTCTATGATTTCTTCCAGCTATTGGGGTTCCAACAACAAAATCTTCTTGTCCACTATATTTTGCTAGGAAAATATTAAAGCTCGCTAATAACACCATATGCAAGGTGCTTCCAGTTACTTTTGCTGCACTTCTTAACTTTTGAGTTATTTCTTTATCCAGTGTGAAAGATTCACTACTTCCACTAAAATCGATTTTTGATCGTCTTGAGTAATCAGTAGGTAAATTTAATACCGGCAGCTCTCCACTAAATTCCTTGAGCCAATATTTTTCCTGTTTTCTATACTCCTCACTTTCTTTTTTCTTCAATTGCCATGCCGAGTAATCCTTATATTGCACTTTAAGTTCTTCTAAGTCTTCTCCAGCATATAGCTTGCTAAATTCTTTAGCTAAGATGCTCATAGAGAACCCGTCTGATATGATATGATGCATATCAAACAGCAGAATATGTCTGTCTTTCTCTAGACTTAGCAGAGAAACTCTTAGTAACGGGGCCTTCTCTAAGTCAAATGACTTTATGAATTCAATCGCTTTTTCTTTTACTTCTTCCTCGTTCTCGACTTTTATCTTTTCTACTCTGAACTCCATTTCTTCTGATTTATGCAATTTTTGTACGATCATATTCTCTTTTGCATGAAAACTTGTTCTTAATGCTTCATGTCTCTCAATTAACTTTGTAAATGTTTCTGTTAATCTAGCAATATCCAGATTACCCGATATATCTAGGCCTCCCAGAATATTATAGGCAATACTATCTCTATCAAACTCTTGCAACATATACATTCTTTTTTGTGCTGAGGATGCTTCATAGTATTCCTTTTCCTCTACTGTTGTTATTTTTGTATAAATAGTTTCTTCCTTATCTTCTATAAATGCACTTTGTTCTTTTATGGTCGGCAACCCAAATAGATCTTTAAGCGGTATATCTTTATTCAATGCTTTATGAATTTTTGATTGAAGTACTGTGGCTTTTAGAGAATGGCCTCCAAGGTCAAAAAAGTTATCATTTATTCCTACTTTTTCTACTTTTAATACTTCACTCCAGACCCTTGCCAAAGCTTCTTCTACTTCATTTCTTGGTGCTTCATATTCATTTGTCATTGCTTCTAAGTTCGGT
>NZ_JBSGVZ010000042.1:0-8848 GCF_053608705.1 Peribacillus sp. NPDC055009
ACCGAACTTAGAAGCAATGACAAATGAATATGAAGCACCAAGAAATGAAGTAGAAGAAGCTTTGGCAAGGGTCTGGAGTGAAGTATTAAAAGTAGGAAAAGTAGGAATAAATGATAACTTTTTTGACCTTGGAGGTCATTCGTTAAAAGCAACGATATTAGCAGGCAGAATTCGTAAAGAGTTGAATGTAGATGTGCCTCTGAAAGAAATATTTAGTCTAGGAAACATAAAAGGTCTTAGCGAATATATCTTTACTAATAGTAAGAAACAATACGAAGAAATAGAAAAAGTGGAAGAAAAAGAATATTATGAAGCATCCTCAGCACAAAAAAGAATGTACATGTTGCAAGAGTTTGATAGAGATAGTATTGCCTATAATATGCCTGGAATTTTAGAGATAACAGGTAAACTGGATATAAATCGATTAAATGAAGCATTTGCAAAATTAATTGATAGACATGAAACATTAAGGACAAGTTTTTATGCTATAGAAGAAAAGATTGTGCAAAAAGGTCATGTAGCAGAAGAGATAAAATTTGAAATAGAAAAAGTAAATGCTCAAAGTGAAGAGGAAATAAATGTAAAGGTCAAGGAGTTCATAAAGCCATTTGACTTAGAGAAGGCCCCGTTACTAAGAGTTTCTCTGCTAAGTCTAGAGAAAGACAGACATATTCTGCTGTTTGATATGCATCACATCATATCAGACGGAGTTTCCGTGAGCATATTAGCAAAAGAATTTAGCAAGTTATATGCCGGGGAAGGTTTAGAAGAACTTAAAGTGCAATATAAGGATTATTCAGCATGGCAATTGAAGAAAAGAGAAAGTGAAGAGTTTAGGAAACAGGAAGAATATTGGCTCAAGGAATTTAGTGAAGAGCTGCCAGTATTAAATTTACCTACGGACTACACTAGACCAAAAGTGAAAGATTTTGGCGGAGAAAGTATCAGATTTGTTCTCGATAAGGAAATAACAGAAAAGTTAAAATCGATTGCTAAAGAAAACGGCAGTACTCTGTACATGATTTTATTAGCTAACATTAATATTTTACTATCTAGATATAGTGGTCAAGAAGATATTGTAGTTGGAAGCGTAATAGCTGGGAGAAACCATAGAGACTTAGAAAACATAATTGGTATGTTTGTAAATACGTTAGCCATAAAAACGTACGTAGATAGTGAGTTAAATTTTATAGAATATTTGGAATCCGTAAGAGAAAAGACATTAAGTGCATATGAAAACCAAGACTATCAATTTGAAGAATTAGTTGAAAGGGCAGTTGTAAGTAGAGAATTAAATAGAAATCCAATCTTTGATGTGATGTTTGTGCTACAAAACACGGAAGAAGAAAGGCTAGAAGCAGAGGATTTAACTTTTAAGCCTTATCATACAAGTTATGATGTGGAAAAGTTCGATATAACAATTAATGCAGTAGAGGAAAATGATGAGATTAACTTTCATTTAAGTTATGCAACTAGCCTATATAAGCATGAAACGATAGAAAGAATGGTAAGTCATTTCGTAAATATCGTAAAAGAAATCACAAAAAATGCGGAGATTACACTTAAGGATATTGAAATACTAAGCAAAGGTGAGAAGCATAAGCTCTTGACAGAGTTTAATGATACGGCAGCAGATTATCCAAGAAACAATACGATTCACGAACTTTTTGAAGAACAAGTAAAAAGGACACCAAATCATATTGCCGTGGTATTTGAGGATAAGAAACTAACATATAGAGAACTTAATGAAAGATCTAATTCTTTGGCAAGAGTTCTAAGAAAAAAAGGTGTAGGTCCAGATGTTATTGTTGGAATCATATCAGAACGTTCGGTTGAAGTAATAGTAGGTATAATAGCTATATTAAAGGCGGGTGGAGCCTATTTACCGATAGATTTTGACTATCCACAAAATAGAATAAAATATATGATTGAAAACAGTAATGCCAAAATCCTATTAACCCAAATTGATGAAAAAAAATGTAAAGACTTTGGATGCGAAGTAATGGATTTAAGCAATGAGAGCTTATTCAGCGAGGATAATAAAGACATCGATAACATAAATTCTAGTAATCATCTAGCTTATGTTATCTATACTTCGGGAACTACTGGAATACCAAAAGGAGTAGAAGTTATTCAAAGAAATGTAGTAAGACTTGTTAAAAATACTAACTATATAGAGATTAAGGATCATGATAGGATCCTTCAAACAGGTTCAATAGCTTTTGATGCATCCACTTTTGAAATTTGGGGAGCGCTATTAAATGGGGCAGCTTTACATTTGGCGGATAAAGAAATGATATTGAATACCACTCAATTAGAACAGTATTTAACAAATAACAGAATAACGATCCTATGGTTAACATCTGCTTTATTTAATAAGTTAGTGGAAGATAATAACCACTTATTTAAGTATCTAAAATACTTATTAGTAGGTGGCGATGTCGTTTCCTTAAAACACGTCATGAAGGTAAAGAAACAATCAAAAAATATTAAAGTGATTAATGGATATGGCCCAACCGAAAATACAACATTTTCCACATTCTATGAAATAAATGATGCAACTAATATATTACCGATTGGGAAGCCGATAGCAAATTCAACTGCTTATATTTTAGATAATAATAATAAATTAGTTCCAATTGGCGTGCCCGGAGAATTATGTGTAGGTGGAGATGGGTTGGCTAGAGGTTACTTAAATAATGAAGCATTAACGAAAGCAAAATTTGTTAAGAATCCATATAAGTCTGGAGAAAAACTGTATAGAACGGGTGATTTAACAAGATGGTTACCGGACGGTAATATAGAATTTTTAGGAAGGATAGACCAGCAAGTTAAAATTAGAGGCTTTAGAATCGAGCTTGAAGGAATACAAAATAGATTATCAGAAATAGAGGGGATAGAAGGAGCAGTCGTATTAGATAAAGGGGAAGCTGAAAATAAGTATTTATGTGCTTATTATGTGGCAGAAAAAGAGTATAGTGCAGCCCAATTAAGAGAAGCCCTAAAAAACAATTTACCAGACTATATGATACCGTCATACTTTATAAAATTAAAGGAGTTACCTTTAACATCCAATGGTAAAGTAGACAGGAGGTCTTTTCCAGAACCAGAAGGAGAAATCATCAATACAGGAACAGAATATGAAGCTCCAAGAAATGAATTGGAAAGGCAATTGGTAACCATATGGGGAAATGTTCTGGGATTAAATCATATAGGAATTAATGATGATTTCTTTGTATTAGGGGGTCACTCTTTAATAGCAACAAAATTAGTTGGCAGAATTCATAAGGAGTTACATGTACAAGTCCCATTAAAAGAAATTTTTCGTTTCAGAAATATAAAAGGGCTTAGTGAATATATAGTAGCTGCTAGTAAAGAAGAATATCAGTCTATAGGTTTATCTGAGAAAAGGGATTATTATGAAATTTCGTCAGCACAAAAGAGAATGTATATTTTACAAGAATTTGATAAAGACAGCATAGCTTATAATATTCCAATGGCCTTAGAAATCACTGGTGATTTTGAATTAGAAAGAATGTACGGTATATTTTTGGAGTTAATGATTAGGCATGAAACGTTAAGAACCACCTTCCATACGAAAAATGGGGAAATAGTACAACAAATTCATAGCATCGAAGAGATTCAGTTCAACATTGTTAAAACGGACCTTAGTGATGTAGAGGAAGAAATTAGAGAGAGTCAATTACGAGAGAAAATAAACGAATTTGTAAAACCATTTGATTTGGAGAAGCTTCCATTATTTAGAGTATCAGTTATCCAATTAGAAAAAAGCAAATATTTAATGTTGCTGGATCTGCATCATATTATTTCAGATGGCACTTCGATGGCAATCCTAACAAAAGAATTTGGTGACTTATATGCAAATAAAAAATTAGAAGACTTAAGGATTCAATATAAAGATTATGCTACATGGCAGCTAAATTGCAGAAAGACAATAGAGTATAAAAGGCAAGAAGAGTATTGGTTAAAAGAGTTTAGTGGTACCATACCTCAATTAAACTTGCCTACCGTCGAGCATGCCGGACCTGAGAGCAATTATTTTAATGGGGATAGTATCCAATTTATTTTGGATAAAGAAACAACACATAACCTAATGGAGGTTGCCAAAGAAACAGGAATTACGTTATATATGATTCTGTTAGCCAATATCAATATATTGTTATCAAAGTATAGTGGACAAGAGGATATCATCGTCGGAACACCAATAGCTGGTAGAAATCATAGAGATTTAGAAAACTTAGTTGGAATGTTTGTAAACACCTTGGTGATCAGAACAATGGTGAAAGATGAATT
Source organism: Peribacillus sp. NPDC055009 (assembly GCF_053608705.1). Lineage (NCBI taxonomy): Bacteria > Bacillati > Bacillota > Bacilli > Caryophanales > Bacillaceae > Peribacillus > Peribacillus sp. NPDC055009. Next base: position 4,315 of record NZ_JBSGVZ010000042.1, read on the forward strand.
AAGCTTTAAGGACTATTTGAAAATGGTGAAAGAAAAGACATTAAAAGCTTATGAAAACCAAGATTATCAATTTGAAGAACTAGTTAATCAGGTTGGTGCCAGACGTTCGTTAAATAAAAATCCAATATTTGATGTTATGTTTATCCTGCAAAATTTTGAAGAGAGCAGAATTAAACTAGATAATATAACGTTAAAACCATATAACCTAGATGTCTTTGAAAATACAGAAAAGTTCGATCTAACGATAGAGGCTTTTCAAAGTGATGATGAAATTCACTTGAAAGTAAGTTATTTAACTAGTTTATATGATCAACAAACGATGGAAAGAATCGTTCAATTACTGCAGAATTTAATAAAAGTAACAAGTAATAATTCAGACAAAATAATAGGAGATATAGAATTATGGACTAAAGAAGAGAAAAGCATCTATGAAGAGAAAATGAACTATTACAATACAAACGAATATGACTTTTCATTTTGAACTTTCTGGATATTTAAAGTATTTTAAAAGATTTGGTAAGTAATGTGGGGCTAATTGTAAAAAAGCTAATCCTATACTTGAAATGATTATTTTTGCAGAGTAAAAACCAGGAAGGGGATGATTCCTTTGATGAATGAGAAAGTGAAAGAAAAAGCATATTGGAGCAAAATTATAGGGGAAGAATCTGATAAGGTGAACTTCAAGAAAGACTTTTATGGGGATAAAGGGAATAAAAAACAGGTTGAATGGAAATTAGGTCCAGAAAAAGCTGGGTTTTTATCAAAGGTCTGTCAGCATGATGACATGCTTATTCATATGTTTATCCTTACAGTACTTAAAATCGCCATAACGAAATATTCCCAAAGTACAAAATTTTTTATTGGAATTCCACAATATATTAAATCAAGTGATATAGATAGTAATAATCCATTTATCGTTTTGCATAACAATATGAATCTAGAAAATTCATTTAAAGAAGAACTTATGAAATCAAAAAAACAAATGTTAGAAGCTTATGCATATCAATTTTTTGATATGCACGAGCTTTACATCAAAAATTATATTCATCATAAGGTGAATGTATATTGTTGTATGAAGAATATGCATAGCACTAGTCAGATAGATAATATTTTTAGTTTAAAGGAAAATGAGCTTACTTTAGTGATAGATAAAAAGAATAACGATATGAAGTTAACGTTTCATTACTCGGATCGATCCTTGTCCTATGATGTTCATATCATTACAAGTATTTTTACGAATGTGTTAAATGATATTTTGAAAAATTCATCTATAAAGCTAAAAGAAATAGAAATAGTAAGTAATGAAGAAAAGAATAAACTATTAGTTGAGTTCAATAATACAAAAGTAAAATATTCTGATAATAAAACGATACAGCAATTGTTTGAAGAACAAGCTGAAAAAACTCCTAATAATATAGCGGTATCGTTTGAAGGGGAGAAAGTAAAGTATAAAGAACTTAATCAAAAAGCGAATGCATTAGCGCGAGTGCTAAAAGAAAAGGGAGTTGGCCCAGATGTAATAGTTGGGGTCATGACAAATCGGTCAATAGAAATGGTTATCGGAATGATAGCCGTACTAAAAGCGGATGGTGCATATTTACCAATCGACCCGAAATATCCACAAAAACGAATAGAATATATGATGAAAAACAGTGGAGTTAACATATTATTAACACAGAGTAGTTTATTATCGATGTGTGATTATGGTTGCGAAGTAATAGATTTGAATAATGAAAGGTTATATCAAAAAGAAAATAGCAATCTTAACAGAGTATCAAATCATAAAAATCTAGCATACGTCATCTATACTTCTGGTACAACTGGCAATCCTAAAGGGGTTGCTGTAGAACATAAGGGAATCATAAATTTAACCAATACATTTAAAAAAGATTTTCGGATCCATTCCAATAAGAAAATCTTACAATTTGCTAGTATATCATTTGATGCATTTGCTTGGGAATTATCTATGAGTCTTTTATTAGGAGCAGAATTACTTATAACAACCGAAGAAATCATTATGAATCCAATGAAATTAAGTCAATACATAAAGGATCATGAGGTCAATATCTTAACAGTGCCGCCATTTATAGCCAATGAGTTAGATTTAGACGATTCTAAAGTCGAATTGATCATAACAGCTGGAAGTGATGCAAAGAAGAATATGGTTGGCAAACTTTCTCAAAAAAACAGATATATTAATGCTTATGGACCTACAGAAAGTACTATTTGTGCAACCATGTGGGAGTGTGAAAATGAAGAAAATAACACGATCCCAATAGGAAAACCCATAAGTAATACAAAGGTTTATATCGTTGATAAGTATCATAATTTGCTGCCAATTGGTGTAGCAGGGGAGTTATGCATAAGTGGAGATGGAATTGCAAGAGGGTACTTAGCTAACAAAGAGTTAACAGATCAAAAATTTGTAAATAACCCATTTGAATTAGGAAAGAAAATGTACAAAACAGGAGATTTAGCCAGATGGTTGCCAGATGGTAATATCGAGTTTTTAGGAAGAATAGACCATCAAGTTAAAATAAGAGGTTTCAGAATAGAACTTCCAGAGATAGAAAATCAATTGTTAGAAATCGTAGGGGTAAAAGATGCAATTGTATTAGATAAAGGAGATTATGAGAGTAAGTATTTATGTGCTTATTATGTATCAGAAAAAACGTACAATGTAAATGAATTAAGAGAAGAGCTTAAAAAATATTTGCCTGATTATATGATCCCCTCGTACTTTATAAAACTAAGTGAAATGCCTTTAACAACCAATGGGAAAATTGATAGAAAGGCATTACTAGAACCAAATACTGAGATTAATACAGGGGCAGTATATGAAGAACCAAGAAATGAAATTGAAAAAGTATTAGTAAAAGTATGGGAGCAAGTGTTAGGAGTTAACAGAATAAGTATTAATGATAATTATTTTAGTTTAGGTGGGAACTCACTAATTGCTATCAAGATCGCTTCAATACTTCAAGAAGAAAACATAACTATTGCACTTAGCGATATATTTATGTATCAAGATATAAAAAGTATTTGTAATCATTACGTTGCACAACATAACAATCGTGAGCAAAGTTATGAATCAGATATGACTGAGGAATGTATTAGTGAGGCAGATATACAAGAATTTGTAGAATTAACAAGAAATAAAGTAAACGCAGAATATTATGAGTTTACGGAAAAAATAATAAATAAAAACGTCATTAATAAATACAAACTTGCAGAAATACAAAAAATGAGTAAAAAAATAGGTTTGACAAAGTCAGGAACAAAAATTGAATTTAATTTCGAGGTAGATAGATCAAGATTAGAAAGTGCAGTAAGTTCTTTAATAAATCGAGAGGACATGCTAAGGGCGGCAGTAGTAGAAAAACAATCTGAGATGTATTTATACGAATACGATACGATCGAAAATGTAAAATTGCCATATCTGGATTTAAGCAAAATAGAGAAAGAGAAAAGAACATTTATATTAAAGGAAGTAATAAAAGATATAAGTATTAAAGTCCATGAAAATAGTAATTATACAAAAAACAAAATTTACTATGCGTTTATTTTAGTTAAACATGCAAGTAATAGGTCTGTTTTATATATGATCGTAAATCATTTAATATTTGATGGTATGAGCTCAGAAATAGTAAAGAATTTAATAGTTAAAGAGTATATGAACGATGGTAGCAACAGACCAAGTGATTCTAAAGCCACTTATTTGGATTATATCAATCAAATGAAAAAAGGCCCTCAAGAGATTACTGAAGAAGAGATAATAAAGGAATTTAATCTTGATAAGTTTGTAGAAGCTTCTAATATTTATCATGAAAAGTTAGCTGAAATAAATCATAAATTAGTTTTTAAACAACTTGAATTTGAGGTGCCAAACGAGATTTTAAATAATCAGGATCAAATGTGGGAATTTGCTTTTGAGAAATTTATTGAAGTTTATAGAAAAAATTTAGATATCGTGAATTTGCCAATAAGCATTTTAAACATGGGAAGAAGGTTTGGAGAAAGAAATTACTTCACAGTAATTGGAGAGTTTTTAGATATAGTTCCATACATCTGTACAATGGGTGATGGCAACTTTAAAAAAATTAGCAGCATGATAAATTTAGCAAGTGAAAAGAATATCAATTTTATAACGATTCTGAAGGATATCGAAGTAGCGCAAAAGTATAAAAAAGTAAGTGGAATATTAAACCAATCTAAATTGCTAGACTTTGATATACCAATATTTAATTATTTGGGAGTATATGATGCTGATTATAAAATAACACAATTATTTCAACCAAGTGATGATACAAAGCATTCTAAAGAAGATAAAACCCAAAGAGGAGCTAATTGCTATATAAGCGAGAATAAATTAATCATGTTTATCGAAGTATTAGAAGATAAACCTGGTAATAAAGTATTGGAAAATTCGAATTTACAGCTAGTTTAATAACCATATAATAAACGTCATTCTACTATTTTTAAGGGGAACAGTAATCATGTGGAAGAAGAAAATTAGAACGAATAAACTATCATT
>NZ_JBSGVZ010000043.1:0-7336 GCF_053608705.1 Peribacillus sp. NPDC055009
CGAACACGGCAGTTAAGCTCTTCAGCGCCGATGGTAGTTGGGGGTTTCCCCCTGTGAGAGTAGGACGCCGCCAAGCCATTCAAAAGATCAGCCATCCGGCTGGTCTTTTTTTGCGTTTATGAAAAGTATGAAGCCTTGTTATTTTCCATTATAGAGAAGACGTTATTTCACCCTTAGAAGGGGAAGTTGATATTTAGACATGGGTTAATCAGTCAGATTGTAAATAACTGGATAATTGTATTTAAATAAGCAGCAGTACATATATTTTAGCTAAAAAGAAATTTATTCAGAAACTGGTAACTAAAAAAGTGGGAATATATGAGCCCTAATAAATGATAAAAAATACTTTGTGCCACAGCAAATAAAAGTATGCTTCATCTTTTATGAACAGTAACGAATCCAAGGTATGGCTGTGCTTTTAAGGTAAATAAGATCAAAAATAAGCACTTCGAAATCCAGGAATAATGAGTATGAGTAATTGCTCTATAGTTATTAAGGACTGCTTCATGAGTTTGACACAATTAAATTAGCGCAGTATAATAATCCAGTAGAACGATATACTAAATAAAATTAACTAATTAAATCTAGTATAAGTGTTAATTCAATACTTTTTGAATTTAGAACGTAATCGGTTTATAGTAGAACGATATACCAATACTAATTTTTTAGTAGAACGATGTACTAATATTGAAGATTAGTAGAACGATATACTAGTTATGCGAAAAGTTAGTAGAACGATGTACTAACTAAAGCCGGTTTACTTATTGTTTTATTTAGTACGTAATTTTGTTCTTGAATTTATGGTATGGGGCAAGGGGGCAACTTCTGAAAGGCTTAAGAATCAAATTGCATTTCGATAATTTTTAATAGGGGTGTGTTACATGAAAAATCCATTTATAAAAATGGCCACTGGTTTATATATTAGCTATTTCATTTTAGGCATGATCAATATTATCATCGGGTCAAATATGGAAAATTTGTCCGATCAATTAAACACAAGTGCCTCAGGGATAAGTTACTTGGTTTCTGCTATAGGAATCGGTAAGTTAGTTTCCTTGTTTTTCGCGGGTAGACTGTCGGATAAATTAGGAAGGAAACCATTTGTCGTTTCAGCATCTTTTATCTACCTGATCTTCCTAATAGGCATACCTTTGGCTCCTAACTATACACTGGCATTTATATTTGCTGTATGTGCTGGTATTGCAAATTCATTTTTGGATGCAGGTACGTATCCAGCACTTATTGAGGCTTTTCAAAAGAAAGCTGGTTCCGCTACCGTATTAGTAAAAGCTTTCGTTTCAATCGGTGCCGCACTTCTTCCATTTATCATGGCGTTCTTTATAGCTAGAGATATGTTTTACGGGTATACATTCTTCTTAATGGCTGCTGTATATCTTGTTAATGGGTTTTTCCTGCTTAAGGTTTCATTCCCGGATCATAAAGCTCAAAGCCAAACTCAGAATGAAGAACAAGCTGTTCCGCTTCAACAGCAATTCCTCTCAAAACCGAAGTTTGCTCAGGAAGGTTTGGCAGTCATACTATTAGGCTTCACATCAACTGCTTTATTCATGCTGGTTCAAGTCTGGCTCCCGAACTTCGGACAAGATGTATTGGGGCTAACCCAAGCTAAGGCTGTTCAATTGCTTAGTTACTATAGCATTGGCTCCCTTGTTTCTGTCATTTTGCTAGCAGTTCTATTAAATAAAGTAATTAAGCCCATTACCGTCATGATTATCTATCCGGTCATTGCAGCATTATCTTTATTGTCACTCATTTATATCCAGCAACCATTTATAACTGTTTTGAGCGCTTTCTTCATAGGGCTTTCAACTGCAGGGGTATTCCAATTAGCCATGACAATAATCACAGAATTCTTCCCTGCCAATAAAGGTACGATTACTTCATATGTAAACATTGCAGGTAGTTCAGCCTTTATCATCATACCTTTCATTACTGGTATCATTTCTAAGAGTGCTGGGTTAACTGCGGTCTTCTTGTTTGATGTGGCAATTGCGGCAGTTAGTATTTTATTGGCCGTATTCGTTGCCTATCGATACAAAAAGGTAATTAAGGTATCCAATTAATCAGTCTAGCCGAACATCAGTGGGGCATGAACCCCACTGATGATAATGATAAAAGGGGGAAACATCCATGCAAACAATCACGATCAAAGACGTAACGATCGGAGAAGGGGTTCCAAAGATCATCGTTCCTCTAATGGGGACAACTGAAGAGGAACTGCTTAAAGAAGTTGAAACGGTAAATGCGCTACAGCCGGATATCATTGAATGGCGAGTAGATGTATTTGAACAAGTCGAAAGCTTAGAAGCCGTTTCAGATATGATTTCAAAACTTAGAAGTGCTGTTCCAAATACTTTGCTGCTTTTCACTTTTAGAAGCCATAAAGAAGGCGGAAACAAGGAAATCAGCGATGTTTATTATTTCCAACTTCTTCATACAGCTATTAAAACGAAGAATATTGATCTTGTCGATGTGGAGTTGTTTTTTGAGGAATCATCAGTGAAGGAGACTGTACAGGTAGCTGAGGAAAATGGCGTATACGTAGTAATGTGTAACCATGATTTCGATAAGACACCGGCAAAAGAAGAAATCATTTACCGATTGCGTAAAATGCAGGAATTTGGCGCCCATATTCCAAAAATCGCTGTGATGCCCCAAACGGTTGGTGACTTACTCATTTTATTAGATGCAACTTACACGATGAAAACAAATTATGCCGATCGCCCATTCATTACGATGTCAATGTCGGGTACAGGCCTGGTCAGCCGATTATCAGGTGCGGTGTTTGGATCTGCTTGTACATTTGGTGCAGGAAAAGAAGCATCTGCCCCAGGACAAATTCCTGTTACTCAATTAAGAGATGTATTGGAGATCATTGATCAAAATATTTAACTTATAATTCCTTCCAATAAGGAATTTATATAAAACTTAAAAAATCAGGGGGAATAGAACATGGAAAATCTAGGACGAATTAATGGGAAAACAGAATTAGTAGGATTGCTGGCAACACCTATCGGACATTCTTTATCACCTGCCATGCATAATTTAGCTTTCGATAAATTAGGCTTGAATTGCGCCTATTTAGCATTTGAAGTTGGAAATGAAGAGCTGGAAGATGCAGTAAAAGGGATGCGTGCATTAAATGTAAAAGGATTTAACGTATCCATGCCTAATAAAATGAAGATCCTTCCATATCTAGATGAATTGGCAGACAGTGCTAAATTTTCTGGGGCAGTTAATACAGTTGTCAATGTCGATGGAAAGTTCGTAGGGCACAGCACAGACGGAATGGGATATACTCGGAACCTAAAAGAACATGGTATTGATATTAAAGGAAAGAAAATGACTCTTATCGGTTCTGGGGGGGCTGCTACTCCAATTGCCATTCAATCTGCGCTGGAAGGTGTGGCGGAAATCAGCATTTTTGCTCGTGATGATGCTTTCTTCCCGCAAGCAGAAGAGAATGTACGAATCATCAATGAAGATATGAAGCACTTAAATGTGAAAGCCAATGTATACCCTCTTGAAAATGTTGAACAATTAAAGGCTGAAATCGCAACTAGTGATATTTTGGCAAATGGAACTGGCGTTGGCATGAAACCGCTTGATGGCTTAAGTGTCATTCAAGACGAATCAATGCTGCGTCCTGATTTAATCGTAACAGATGTTGTTTACATCCCACGTAAATCAAAACTAATGGAACAAGCTGAGGCTGCGGGTGCTACAGCTATTAATGGTCTTGGGATGATGCTTTGGCAAGGTGCACTTGCCTTTGAATTATGGACAGGTCAACAGATGCCTGTTGATTACATCAAAGAGCAATTGTTTGCAGAATAATACGATTCCACTCTGGGGATCATTCTCCAAATAGAGGTTTTTTCATACTTGATGTGCATCATCGTTAATTGATTACATTAAATGAGTACAGATACCTCAGAGCTAAGAAATGCAGGGAGTGAAATCCCTTGTTTTTCTTAGCGTTTTTTTTTTTGAAAAGTGGTTTTCATTTAAATGGATAACATAAAAGGGGAGGCTTTAAAGTAATTACATTTTGCATTAAAGCGTTCTAGGGGAGAAACACAACGTGATTTATTATAGGGGTGTAATAATGAAAAATCAGTATTTTAAAGCGGCATCTGGCATGTATATTAACTATTTCCTGCTAGGGATGGTAAATATAATTCTCGCCTCAAACATGCCCTCTTTAACAGAACAATGGGATACAGACTCTACTGGCATTAGTTATCTTATTGCAGCAATAGGAATAGGCAGGTTACTCACGTATGGTCTCTCAGGAGTATTATCAGATAAATTTGGGAGAAAGCCATTGATCATAGTCTCTTCGGTAATAATGGGAGTTTTTTTATTAGGGATTCCATTTTCCCCCACATATGAAATGGCGTTTGTATTTGCTTTACTTGCGGGAATTTCGAACTCAGCCATGGATGCTGGTACATATCCGGCGCTAACTGAAATGTTTCCTGAATCTGCTGGTTCCGCCAGTGTTATGGTTAAGGCTTTTGGTTCACTTGGTGCAACCATCCTGCCATTCATCATCTTGTTTCTTACTAGGAATGAATTATTTTACGGGTTTGCATTTTTATTACCGGCTGTAGTCTACTTCTTGAATATGTTCTTTGTTTTGTCCGCTTCATTTCCAAAAAGCAAATCCGATGCTGCAAATCATGAGGAGGATTTGCATAGTAACAGGTTCATAACTGAACCTAAATTTTGGAGCGAAGGAGTCGCATTAATCATAATTGGGTTTACATCAACTGCGTTATTTACAGTTTCGCAAATCTGGTTACCGAGCTTCGGCCAGGAAGTGGCAGGGATGCCATCTTCAAGTGCAATTAAATTATTGAGTTATTATAGTGTTGGATCACTTATTTCCGTCCTGCTATTATCCATCTTATTAAACAAATGGATCAAGCCCGTGACGGTGATATTGCTTTATCCAATGATTACTTTACTTACGGTAATCATCATATTAACGATTCATTCACCCATTGTCTTAAGTATTTGCTCTTTTTTCCTTGGGGCCTCGACAGCTGGGATATTTCAATTAACCATTGCAATAATGACTGAACTCTTCTGGAGGAAAAAAGGAACTGTAACAGGGATCGTTGCGACGGCTTCAAGTTTGGCGAGCGTCATTTTACCAATTGCAACGGGTTTGATCGCTAAGAGTGGGGATATATCGCATATATTTCTTTTTGATTGCTTTATTGCAACTATTGGAATTCTAGCTGCAGCTTTTGTTTATTACCGATATAAAAAATTGACACAGCACCAGACCATATTTAACCATGGCTAATAAATATGAAGGATTACTTAAAACTCCATCTTCTAGAACTAGGGTGGCGTTTTTTTTTTGTACTAATGAATATTTGATATAGATGTAGGGAGTGAGTATTAATCGATGGTATACCCATGTTCCGAAAGCAATGGTGTAATAATGACAGTAACTATATTATTATTATAATAAGAACATGATAATAATAAGTACATCAAAAATACATTCAAGATGGTGATTGAACTATGAAACAATCCAAAAAAGGGCGGGTCACGTTGCAACAGGTAGCGAAACATGCTGGGGTTTCTACATCCACTGCTTCCCTTATCGTTCGCAATAATCCTCGAATATCGGAAGCGACGCGACAAAAGGTATTAAAATCCATGCATGAACTGGGTTATGTATACGATAGAATTGCAGCCAACCTAAGGTCGCAGAGCTCTGATACTGTAGGAATCATTATTACCGACATATCAAACACCTTTTTTTCTGAATTCCTGATAGGCGTTCATGACGCATTGGATGAGGTCGGTTATACAGTGTTGCTGGGAACTACATTCGACTCGGTCGCCAAGCAAGACCATCTCCTTTCAACCATGATGGAACATAGGGTGGGAGGCCTGATTCTTTGTCCTGTCTCTGAAAGCTCACAAGATACAATTGAACGGTTAAATGAAATTGACACGCCAATGGTCCTTGCTGTTAGGGAACTACCTGGAGTGAATAGCGACTATGTAGGCATAGACTATCCAGAAGGAGCCAGGATGGCTGTTGATCATCTCCTTGGAAAGGGACATAAAAGAATTGCGCTCCTTGGTGGCATCAAGGAATCTTCTACTTGGATCGAGAGAATGGAGGGATACCGTGAAGCTCTTTCAAGTGCGGGATTGGAAGTGGATGAATCGCTGGTGATAGATAGTGCTCCTACACGGGAAGGAGGGCTGGAGGCTGTATTGAAAGTACTTGAGAATCCTAATCCGCCTACCGCGATTTTTTGCTTTAGCGACTTAATTGCTTTCGGTGTTATGCAAGGATTAATGATGAAAGGATTTACTCCTGGAAAAGATATAGATATCGTTGGGTTCGATAACGTTCCAGTCGCAGAAATCTATCATCCTCCGCTAACGACCATTTCCTCATTCCCTAGACGTATTGGAAAAGAGGCAGCGAATCTCCTGTACCAGCAAATGGAGAAAATTGAACGTGATCAACAGCGAATCATATTGAATCCAGAACTGATTATTAGAGAGTCTTCCTAATAAAGAAAAATAAAAAGGTGATTAGTTTACAGGAGGTTAGATATCCATGCCTCTGTACCCTTTTCATCTTTTCTATTATTCTTTTATTGGGAAAATCGATTAAATGAAAGAGCGGGTCTTACTTAAGCGGTTCATAAATATCCCAGGCAACTTTCAATGAATCGACTATAAAGTCTGCAACTTCATCAACATCAAGATCATTGGTATTCACTTTTGAATGATGATAGGAGTATATTTCTTGTCTTGTGTAAAAGAGTTCTTCAATTTCCTCAAGTGACCGGCTTTGTAAAACAGGTCTACTATCAATAAGTAAGCCTATTCTCTCTTTCCAGTATTCCCAAGATAAGTCCAGGTAAAAGACAATGCAATTGGATAAACAGATATTCCGTATATCCTCTTGTAAAAATGCCCCGCCTCCAACTGAAATGATTTTCAATTGTTGTTGACTAAGGCTTTCAATTACACTTTTTTCTTTTTCGCGAAAAGCTTTTTCACCAAACTTCTTGAATATTTCTGTAGTGGGCATATTGAATTCCTTTTCAATTTCTTGATCTATATCAATAAAGTCCCTATATAATTTCCTTGCTACTTTCTGTCCGATCGTCGTCTTTCCTACTCCCATAAAGCCAATAAAAACGATACTTTGCATCCTCAAAGATGTGTTTTTATTAATCATTTATAAATCCCTCTCCCTACTATTTTTATAATGATTAAAAGTCTATCCTGAAATTTTTAAAATATATTTATTATAGTACAAGAA
>NZ_JBSGVZ010000044.1:0-3501 GCF_053608705.1 Peribacillus sp. NPDC055009
CAGTGGACGCGAGCAACTGAGGACAAGCCCTCGGCCTATTAGTACCGGTCAGCTCCACCCGTTACCGGGCTTCCACATCTGGCCTATCAACCCAGTCGTCTACTGGGAGCCTTACCCTCTCAAGGAGGTGGGAATACTCATCTCGAAGCAGGCTTCCCGCTTAGATGCTTTCAGCGGTTATCCTTTCCGAACGTAGCCAACCAGCCATGCCCTTGGCAGGACAACTGGCACACCAGAGGTTCGTCCGTCCCGGTCCTCTCGTACTAGGGACAGCCCTTCTCAAGACTCCTACGCGCACAGCGGATAGGGACCGAACTGTCTCACGACGTTCTAAACCCAGCTCGCGTACCGCTTTAATGGGCGAACAGCCCAACCCTTGGGACCGACTCCAGCCCCAGGATGCGACGAGCCGACATCGAGGTGCCAAACCATCCCGTCGATATGGACTCTTGGGGAAGATCAGCCTGTTATCCCCGGGGTACCTTTTATCCGTTGAGCGACGGCGCTTCCACAAGCCACCGCCGGATCACTAGTCCCGACTTTCGTCCCTGCTCGACCCGTCGGTCTCACAGTCAAGCTCCCTTGTGCACTTACACTCAACACCTGATTGCCAACCAGGCTGAGGGAACCTTTGGGCGCCTCCGTTACTCTTTAGGAGGCAACCGCCCCAGTTAAACTACCCATCAGACACTGTCCCTGATCCGGATCACGGACCCAGGTTAGACATCCAGCACGACCAGAGTGGTATTTCAACGACGACTCCACCACCACTGGCGTGGCCGCTTCAAAGTCTCCCACCTATCCTACACAAGCCGAACCGAACACCAATATCAAACTATAGTAAAGGTCCCGGGGTCTTTCCGTCCTGCTGCGCGAAACGAGCATCTTTACTCGTAGTGCAATTTCACCGGGCCTATGGTTGAGACAGTCGAGAAGTCGTTACGCCATTCGTGCAGGTCGGAACTTACCCGACAAGGAATTTCGCTACCTTAGGATGGTTATAGTTACCACCGCCGTTTACTGGCGCTTAAGTTCTCAGCTTCGCCCTGCCGAAACAGAGCTAACCGGTCCCCTTAACGTTCCAGCACCGGGCAGGCGTCAGTCCGTATACATCGCCTTACGGCTTCGCACGGACCTGTGTTTTTAGTAAACAGTCGCTTCTCGCTGGTCTCTGCGGCCACCCCCAGCTCACGGAGTAAATCCGATCACCAGTGATGGCCCCCCTTCTCCCGAAGTTACGGGGGCATTTTGCCGAGTTCCTTAACCATAGTTCACCCGAACGCCTCGGTATTCTCTACCTGACCACCTGAGTCGGTTTAGGGTACGGGCCGCCATGAAACTCGCTAGAGGCTTTTCTCGACAGCATAGGATCATCCACTTCACCACAATCGGCTCGGCATCAGGTCTCAGACTATTGACAGGCGGATTTGCCTACCTGTCGTCCTACACCCTTACCCCGGGACAACCACCGCCCGGGATGGACTACCTTCCTGCGTCACCCCATCGCTTACCTACTACCACCTTGGGTCGACGGCTCCACCACTTTCCTTTCCCCGAAGGGTCCGGAACGGCTTCACGGCCTTAGCATTAATGGGCTCGATATTGGGCGTTTCAAAGCGGGTACCGGAATATCAACCGGTTGTCCATCGACTACGCCTGTCGGCCTCGCCTTAGGTCCCGACTTACCCTGGGCAGATCAGCTTGACCCAGGAACCCTTAGTCAATCGGCGCACACGTTTCTCACGTGTGTATCGCTACTCATGCCTGCATTCTCACTCGTGAACCGTCCACAACTCGCTTCCGCTGCTGCTTCACCCGGCACACGACGCTCCCCTACCCATCACAACACCCGTTGGGGCTTATTGCTGCAATGACACGACTTCGGCGGTGCGCTTGAGCCCCGCTACATTGTCGGCGCGGAATCACTTGACCAGTGAGCTATTACGCACTCTTTCAAGGGTGGCTGCTTCTAAGCCAACCTCCTGGTTGTCTCTGCGACTCCACATCCTTTCCCACTTAGCACACGCTTAGGGGCCTTAGTCGGTGTTCTGGGCTGTTTCCCTCTCGACCATGGAGCTTATCCCCCACAGTCTCACTGCCGCGCTCTCACTTACCGGCATTCGGAGTTTGGCTAAGGTCAGTAACCCGGTAGGGCCCATCGCCTATCCAGTGCTCTACCTCCGGCAAGAAACACACGACGCTGCACCTAAATGCATTTCGGGGAGAACCAGCTATCACGGAGTTTGATTGGCCTTTCACCCCTAACCACAGGTCATCCCCCAGGTTTTCAACCCTGGTGGGTTCGGTCCTCCACGAAGTCTTACCTCCGCTTCAACCTGCCCATGGCTAGATCACTCCGCTTCGGGTCTAGAGCACGCGACTCAATCGCCCTATTCGGACTCGCTTTCGCTACGGCTACCCCACACGGGTTAACCTCGCCACACACCACTAACTCGCAGGCTCATTCTTCAAAAGGCACGCCATCACCTCAACATCACAAGGATGTGCTCGGGCTCTGACGGCTTGTAGGCACACGGTTTCAGGTACTCTTTCACTCCCCTCCCGGGGTACTTTTCATCTTTCCCTCACGGTACTAGTCCGCTATCGGTCTTCAGGAAGTATTTAGGCTTACCGGGTGGTCCCGGCAGATTCACAGCAAATTCCACGAGCTCGCTGCTACTCGGGAACACCAGACAAACAATCCACAACGTGTTTTCGCGTACGGGACTCTCACCCACTCCGGTCGCCCATCCCAAGGCGTTCCACTAACACGCGTAACCGTTCCGAGGACTGTCAGATCCTCGACGCTGGGTCCCACAACACCACACACACAACGCCTGACAGCTTGACATGTGCATGGTTTAGCCTCTTCCGCTTTCGCTCGCCACTACTCCCGGAATCACGGTTGTTTTCTCTTCCTGCGGGTACTGAGATGTTTCACTTCCCCGCGTTCCCTCCACACACCCTATATATTCAGATGCGGGTAACACCACATAACTGGTGCTGGGTTTCCCCATTCGGAAATCCTCGGATCACAGCTCGGTTGACAGCTCCCCGAGGCATATCGCAGCCTCCCACGTCCTTCATCGGCTCCTGAAGCCAAGACATCCACCATGTGCCCTTAACAACTTGACCACAAAGATGCTCGCATCCACTCTACAGTTCTCAAACACCACACCAGAAACAAACAACCTGGGGGGTAAGCCCCTCGGCGTGTTGCCTCAGGACCCAACAGCGTGCTAAGTGAACAATCATCGACCAGACCCGACATACCCCGTTCCACGCACCGAAGTGCAGTACTAGAAGTCATCAGCAACCTGGCCTCAGGCCATAACCAGTAGTTCCACAATTCCTTGAGCAACCAGTGCCGGCACACAGTCGGTGCTGAAACCCTGGCCACTCCACACTGCTGATCCGGTCAATAACCGGGAGTGTGGATGTGTTGCTCCTTAGAAAGGAGGTGATCCAGCCGCACCTTCCGGTACGGCTACCTTGTTACGA
>NZ_JBSGVZ010000045.1:0-1718 GCF_053608705.1 Peribacillus sp. NPDC055009
GGTGTCGATGGTAGGAGAGCGTTCTAAGGGCGTTGAAGTCAGACCGGAAGGACTGGTGGAGCGCTTAGAAGTGAGAATGCCGGTATGAGTAGCGAAAGAAGGGTGAGAATCCCTTCCACCGAATGCCTAAGGTTTCCTGAGGAAGGCTCGTCCGCTCAGGGTTAGTCGGGACCTAAGCCGAGGCCGAAAGGCGTAGGCGATGGACAACAGGTTGATATTCCTGTACCACCTATACATCGTTTGAACGATGGGGGGACGCAGAAGGATAGGGTAAGCGCGCTGTTGGATATGCGCGTCCAAGCAGTTAGGCCGGAAACGAGGCAAATCCCGTTTCCATTAAGGCGGAGCTGTGATGGCGAGGGAAATATAGTACCGAAGTTCCTGATTCCACGCTGCCAAGAAAAGCCTCTAGTGAGATGTAAGGTGCCCGTACCGCAAACCGACACAGGTAGGCGAGGAGAGAATCCTAAGGTGTGCGAGAGAACTCTCGTTAAGGAACTCGGCAAAATGACCCCGTAACTTCGGGAGAAGGGGTGCTTTTTAGGGTGAATAGCCCAGAAAAGCCGCAGTGAATAGGCCCAGGCGACTGTTTAGCAAAAACACAGGTCTCTGCGAAGCCGCAAGGCGAAGTATAGGGGCTGACACCTGCCCGGTGCTGGAAGGTTAAGGGGAGAGGTTAGCGCAAGCGAAGCTTTGAACCGAAGCCCCAGTAAACGGCGGCCGTAACTATAACGGTCCTAAGGTAGCGAAATTCCTTGTCGGGTAAGTTCCGACCCGCACGAAAGGTGTAACGATCTGGGCACTGTCTCAACGAGAGACTCGGTGAAATTATAGTACCTGTGAAGATGCAGGTTACCCGCGACAGGACGGAAAGACCCCGTGGAGCTTTACTGCAGCCTGATATTGAATTTTGGTACAGCTTGTACAGGATAGGTAGGAGCCTGAGAAGCCGGAGCGCCAGCTTCGGTGGAGGCGTTGGTGGGATACTACCCTGGCTGTATTGAAATTCTAACCCGCGCCCCTTATCGGGGTGGGAGACAGTGTCAGGTGGGCAGTTTGACTGGGGCGGTCGCCTCCTAAAGAGTAACGGAGGCGCCCAAAGGTTCCCTCAGAATGGTTGGAAATCATTCGTAGAGTGTAAAGGCACAAGGGAGCTTGACTGCGAGACCTACAAGTCGAGCAGGGACGAAAGTCGGGCTTAGTGATCCGGTGGTTCCGCATGGAAGGGCCATCGCTCAACGGATAAAAGCTACCCCGGGGATAACAGGCTTATCTCCCCCAAGAGTCCACATCGACGGGGAGGTTTGGCACCTCGATGTCGGCTCATCGCATCCTGGGGCTGTAGTCGGTCCCAAGGGTTGGGCTGTTCGCCCATTAAAGCGGTACGCGAGCTGGGTTCAGAACGTCGTGAGACAGTTCGGTCCCTATCCGTCGCGGGCGCAGGAAATTTGAGAGGAGCTGTCCTTAGTACGAGAGGACCGGGATGGACGCACCGCTGGTGTACCAGTTGTCTTGCCAAAGGCATAGCTGGGTAGCTACGTGCGGACGGGATAAGTGCTGAAAGCATCTAAGCATGAAGCCCCCCTCAAGATGAGATTTCCCATGGCGCAAGCTAGTAAGATCCCTGAAAGATGATCAGGTTGATAGGTCAGAGGTGGAAGCGTGGCGACATGTGGAGCTGACTGATACTAATAGATCGAGGACTTAACCAACGCTTT
>NZ_JBSGVZ010000047.1:0-1548 GCF_053608705.1 Peribacillus sp. NPDC055009
ACCCATTGCAACTGATATTAAAAATATCAGGAATGTAACAGAATAAAATAATAGTTGGGGGATATTGAATGAAAAATATTTTTTTTTATTTATTATAATAATTACCAGCATACAAATTGCCATAATATCTCTTACATCGAAATAAATATCCACTCCCATTTTATTTTCTATGTAGCTATTGCTCGGAATGGCTATAATGGAAATAATATATAATAAATATACATAATCGAATTTTTTCCACATGCAAAATATAATAAATGACAGCATAGCTAATATAAAATACATTTGAAGACCTCACAATCAACTTATTATTTCCAGAGTCTTCAATAACGACATACTCTTTCCTAAAATAATAACTGTTTACAAAATAAGTTTAATTACCAATTAATTTATTAAAGCTACCATACTAATAATTTGATAATGTAGTAAATTTCCAACCCTAAGTTTTCCGGTTATTATTATTCTAATTTAAAACACGCAAGTTCCACAAAAATTACCCCTGATTAAGAATAAAAGATATAAGATAATTATTTACAACTATATTTTTTTTAACAAAAGTTTAATTTTACCATGAATTTTATAAGGCAAAAATACTTTAGTTAATTTCTTTAAAAATGTCATGAAACTAATACTTCGATGGGAAAATGCAGTGAAAATGATTTTCATTGCCGCTATTCTTTCTCTTCTGTCAATAAGATAATCAACTATTATCATTTTAAAAGCCCACTGAGATTTCAAAGATAGCTCATTTTTTTTGCTATTTAACCAATCAAGTGATATTTCCTGATTTTTATAACTATTACTTATTCTGTCATTTCTATTTTTATCAACATTCCACACAGTTAAACATTCAGGTAAGTATAAGAATGTAGCTTTATGATTCCTTAGTCTTAAACAAAAATCCCAGTCCTGATGTTTTTTTAACCCAGGATCAAATAATGTTTTTTTCGCAATGGCATTTGATATCATAAATGTGCTTGTTTGCACTACATTATTTCTAACTAAAATATAATCCATTATATCTTCATTTTTATTTAAAGGTTTATTCTTTCTATATATTTCCAATTTTTCATCTTTTATTATTACTCTGGTAAAACATATTATGTTATTATTGGTTTTCCCAAAACTTAAAATGAATTTAAGTTGTTTTTCAAGCTTAGTTGGAAGCCATTCGTCATCAGAATCAAGAAAAGCAATATACTCTCCATTACTTACATTTATACCTACATTTCTTGGTTTTGTACCCTTAGTGTTTTCTTGTAACTTTATATATTTAATTCTTTTATCTTTTATACTTTTTACTATACTTTCTGTATTATCATTCGATGCGTCATCTATAATTATTAATTCAAAGTGGTCATATGTTTGCTGTAAAACCGAATTGATTGTTTTTTTTATAACATATCCCCTATTATAAGTAGGAATAATAACACTGATTAAAGGTTTTGGGTAAGTCACACAGATTCTTTCCTCTACATTTATTTTTAGATATTTATTAAGTAAATTTTTTTCCTTATAAGATACTAGTGCCATCTATCTCTTTTAAAA
>NZ_JBSGVZ010000048.1:0-1490 GCF_053608705.1 Peribacillus sp. NPDC055009
ACTCGATTGTCCTTATTTAAATGCTCGACGATCTCCTTTTCCATTTCTTGAGATGTGATGTTGGTATTTATAGTAGCCGATGCTTTATGTAGATTGAGCCATATATTGGCATGATCTTTTGAAACGGCAAACATATGATCCGTATTGATAAAAAGTAACGTAGTAAACATGTAAATGGCAGTGATAATACATACGTTTAATGACAATCTTTTATTTTTCAACAGATCATTAATAGATAACGCAATCGGGTTATTGGTATGTTTAAATAATTTCCAACTTCGTTTCCCGCTTTTGGGAGTGTTTGTTAGCGAAATCGCTTCTACTGGTGATAATTTTTTAATTTTTCTTAACTCTAGAGCCACAAATAGTTGAATAATTAGATTAAAGAGAACAATGATGACTCCACCTATAATTAAATATCGAACGTTATATCCAAAGTCCCCCAAATATTTTAGAATGTTCTTTTGTAAAATGTAAGCGGCTGGAAAACTAATGGCCACACCGACCGCTGTTGAAATCATCCCTACAAAAAGATACGCTTTACTATAGATCTTCTTGATGTCTGATGCCGTAAATCCCAGTGCTTTGTATGTTCCGATCAATTTAACTTCTTTCATTAAATTGTTTTTTAAAGTAAATAGGACGACAATAATCCCGCTTATTAACGTTAATATACCGGCCAAAGTCATGATAACCGATACCAAACCCGTATCCGCAAGTTGATTTAAGATGAGATAATACTTTTCCATATAATATTCATTACTTGTAAAATTCTCATGAAGATAATTCGCTACAGCTTCTTTTTCACTTCCATATTGGAATACAACATATCCGCCTCTCACTTCTTCATCGAACAACGGAATATCGTTTTCATTGACATACATGATTTTGGCAGGATTAGCTAAGGATGCGTTTTGTGAATCATTGATGATCGCTGAAATTTCAAACTGGCTTCCAGCTGCTTTATCAATTTCAATGACATCATTCACTTTTAAACCTTTCTTATCTGCTAATATTTTGGAAATCCAAATCTCCCCTGCTTCTGGGGAAGGCTTGTCCTTCCCCTCTAAAATCGTTAATTCCCAGTTTAGCTTTTCTTGATCTTTGATCGATATGATCAGATTTCTATCTTCATTAAACGTTTCACCGTGCACTTTCGTTATGTTCATCGATGAATACATGGCTTTATATTTTTGAAAGTCTTTTATTAGTTGCCCTTCGTCAGCTTGCTCTTCAAGCATGTTCAATTCTTTATCGGATGAATTAAATAGGTAGACGTCGGGAAATAAAGGATTACTATAGTAATCTGTGATGGAACTATTTATACTATCGATAAAGATACGAGATGTTGACAATAAGCCAGAGGTAACCATTAAGATCACGGCAATTAACACAAATGATAGTTTATTCGTTCTAATTTTCTTCTTCCACATGATTACTGTTCCCCTTAAAAATAGTAGAATGACGTTTATTATATGGTTATTAAACTA
>NZ_JBSGVZ010000049.1:0-1093 GCF_053608705.1 Peribacillus sp. NPDC055009
GTAATATACCCATTCTGGTTCTATAACTTGTGGAATTTTAATAATTTTTGTTTTTGTCATATTCAAATCTAGTTCATATTTTTTTAAAATTTTATTTAAAATATTAAGTGCTTTTTTAGCTTCATCAGAAGATCTAAAATAATATTCCATATCATCCGTATATCGAAAACCTTTTAGACTGTCACCAAATTCTTTCCTAAAATCATCATCAATAGCTGTACCTACTATCTCTTGAACTATTAATGAGGTTACAGGACCAATAGGTATTCCTATCGTTTGCCCATCCTGCATATTTCTGACTAGTGTATCTATTTTATCACCTATATACCTATCACCTTTATCTTTTGTATTGGATTTAGCAACTTCTTTAGTATGTAGTGCCCAGGAAATCGAATGTGTATAAATACTTGGATAGTATCTTGTGATATCAGCGTGTAAAATATATTTTTTTGTCACTAGATTACTTAGTCTTATATTAATTTTTTCTGACATTTCATATTTTGGTTCAATAGAACCATCATCGGATCTTTTGGGAGTAGTTAATGAAAATTGTGATTTTATAAAATGCTTATTTAAAAACTCCCATTCTTCTTCTAACAATCTAGCCAACAAAATATAATGTAGCGGATGAGGAATTGAGATGATTCTTCGAAAATTATCTATTTTTGGGATTGAAAAATCAATTAATTTAGTCCACTTTTTAAGACCATTATTTGATAGTTTTGATTTTGACAAATCAAATTCAGTAATATGCTCTCCTAAAAAAAATGAGGTAAATTCACAGGGTATTTCTTTAGAAAAATATCCTTGTGATACTATTTGCTTTGCTATATCTTTATCAACTGACATAATTTCACGTCCAATATTAAATTTTCTATATAAATTCATACAACCTTGTCAGAAGTTCAAAATATTAGAACCTCATTTATTTATGATTAGTTTCAATACCATTAATCTAACTATTTACCTTCTAATTAAAATCGGCAGCTCTTCCTCAAAAATCCGGGATAATTGTTGAGCGAAGATCAAACAGCACTCCTAAAGTATATATCCATAAGGTCCCCTCTCTGTATTATTAGAAGTATATAACAAC
>NZ_JBSGVZ010000050.1:0-1038 GCF_053608705.1 Peribacillus sp. NPDC055009
CTATTTCCTCTCGTTGCTGCTTTGAGGTCATGCGTTACCATGACAATACTTTGTCCTTCGTTATTCAGTTGTGTTAGGATATCTAAAACAACCGTTCCCACGGATGAATTCAAAGCTCCTGTCGGCTCATCCGCAAAAATAATTTTAGGTTTATTGATCAAGGCTCTCGCTATTGCCGTTCTTTGCTTTTGTCCGCCAGATACTTCAGATGGATATTTACCTACTTCCTTTTCTAAACCTAACTTTTTTAATAACGAAAGTGCTTTTTCATTGACTGATTTTTTGCTTTTTGATGGGGAATATCCATTGAACGCCACATTCTCAAATAAAGTCATATCAGGCAACAAATTAATTCCCTGAAAAATAAAGGCGATATCATTTTTTCTGATGTTGGCAATTTGATTTTCTTTGAAAGAGGTTATATCTTTGCCAAGCAGCTCTACCTTTCCTTGACTATATTGATCCATTGTGCTTATCGCATAAAGCAAGGTTGATTTTCCTGCACCAGAGCTTCCCATGATAATGGTAAAGTCACCTTCGTATATCTCTAAATTCATATCATTAATCACATCTAATTTTTCTTTTCCCATGCTAAAGCTTTTGCACAAATGACTTGTTTTGATGATTGTTCTCTTCATCTTCTTATTCCTCCATTAATTCTATTGCATTTATACGTTCTACTTTTGAAGTGCCTACAAAAGCAAATAGTAATATGACAATAAAGATTAGAGCACAGTATATAGCAGTCTTTACGGGTGAAAAAATAATCGCATTAGGACTCGTGATGACAAGTTCAATAAGTGATTTTGATACTCCATTGTGAATGAATAGAGCGGCAGCTATACCGATTGATGTCAAAATGGCCATTCTAGAAAGAATCCTAATCTTTAGAAACTTATTGGTAAACCCTAGCGCCTTTTGAATTCCAAAATTCCTTCTTTCATCTATCATAATGATGGAAATAATCGAAATGATATTCAAAGCACTCAGGATAAGCATAAAAATTGAGATTGTTGATACCACAGGTGGTACCATAGA